>JBEDHM010000127.1:0-6003 GCA_041174105.1 Cyanobacteriota bacterium
ACAACCTGGCCTTCGCCCTGGAAAAGCAGCTCAAGCAGGACGAAGCCAAGGAGACCTACGAAAAAGTGCTCTCCCTGGATGGATCCAACAAAACGGCCCGCAAACGGCTGCGGTTGCTCGGAGGCTCCTCTGGAGTGAACAGCCAAGAGACTTCCAAGCAGGCCTCCTGATCGCCAGGCTGGTCAGCGTCAAGCTGCTCAGCGGCAGCCTTCTCAGCGCCAGGCTGGCCAGCGCCAGGACGGTTCTCCGTTAGCTCGGTTCTCCGTTACCAAAGCCCCCGAATCGGCACCGCTTTGGCAGGTGTGCGGCGCCCGGCACCCGTGCCTGAACCCACGGGCTCAAGCGCCAACTTGCCGCCCAGATCGGTGAGGCGATTGGCATTCCAACCACTCAGGCTCATGCCCTGGAGCCCCTGGAAGGTGCCGCCCGGGTTCAACCCTCCTCCCAGGCGAGGGGCCAAGGGAATCAGATCCAGTTGGTCGGATTGGGCATTCAAGTTGCCCTGGAAGGGAGTGGCCTGACCAGCGATCGTCATCTGACCGCGCAAATCCACCATGGCCCCCACGGCAGTGACTGAAGCCAAAGAGAGCTGCACGGGTACCGGAGCACTGCCGCCGAACGCCTGATAGGTACCCCGCCATTGGCGCGGTAGTTCGGTGGCGATCACCTGGGCCCGGGCCACCGGATCAAAGGTCTGCACCGGCCCCATCTCCACATCGATGGCCTGGTCAACCCGGTTTGCCGAGCCCTTCGGCGCCTGAAACGGCACGAAATCACGCGATGGCAGGGGCACCGCTGCCGGAGTGGCTGCCGTGAGGGCACTGGCCAACAGGGGTGCCGCGAACAACGGGGTCACCGGCAAGGCAAATGGCACGACAGAGGGGCTTCGCTGATGGGAGGCTAGTCGCAATCAACGCAGGCGATTGACGTCCCGTGTCCAACACCCCACTGCAGGAGCAACGCCTGGAGGAGCAACCCCAGCAGGATCTGCTCAGGATCGGTGGGCGCAGCTTCCGCAGCCGGCTGATGACAGGCACCGGCAAATACCCCAGCCTGAAAGCCATGCAGGCCAGCCTGGTGGCTAGCGGCTGCGAGATTGTGACCGTGGCTGTGCGGCGGGTGCAGAGCCAGGCCGCAGGCCACGAGGGCCTGATGGAAGCAATCGACTGGCAGCGGATCTGGATGCTGCCCAACACCGCCGGTTGCGCCACCGCCGAGGAAGCCATTCGCGTGGCACGGCTGGGCCGGGAACTGGCCAAGCTCGCCGGCCAGGAGGACAACACCTTCGTGAAACTGGAGGTGATCCCCGACAGCCGGCACCTCTTGCCGGATCCGATCGGCACCCTGGAAGCGGCTGAACAGCTGGTGAAGGAAGGCTTCACCGTGCTGCCCTACATCAATGCCGATCCCCTGCTGGCCAAGCGGCTGGAAGAGGCAGGCTGCGCCACGGTGATGCCCCTGGGGTCGCCAATCGGCTCAGGCCAAGGCATCCGCAACGCGGCCAACATCGCCTTGATCATCGAAAACTCCAGGGTGCCGGTGGTGGTGGATGCCGGCATCGGGGTGCCCAGCGAAGCGGCCCAGGCCATGGAAATGGGGGCCGATGCCCTGTTGATCAACAGCGCCATAGCCCTGGCGGGCGATCCACCGGCCATGGCCAGGGCCATGGCCCTGGCCGCCGAAGCGGGGCGCTGCGCCCTGAAAGCCGGACGCCTGCCAATCCGGGCGGAAGCCAGCCCCAGCTCCCCGACGGGCGGCCTGATCGGCAGCTGAGGGAGCGCCGCGGGGCTTCCGTGAAGTTCCGTGCCGAGGCCCCCAGGCTCCTCGCGGACACTCCATAGGGTGGCCCCGCGTGAAATCCCTTCCGATGCAGGTCACCGAAGAAGACGGCGGACGGCTGAATGCCTTTGCCAAGGAACCCCAGATGGTGTTGATGGACGAGGGCGAATCCCGAGGCCCCATCACCAAGGTGCTGGTGCTGGGCGGAGCGGCTTTGGTGATCGCCCTGGTGGCATTGGCAGCCCGGATCAGCTGAACGCCTGTAGTAGCTTGCGCTCCGGAGCTACCCGGGCATGGTGTCGCAATGAAGGTGTTCGTTCTGGGTGGCGACGGCTTTTGCGGCTGGCCCTGCGCTGTGAACCTGGCCGACGGGGGCCACGACGTGGTGATCGTGGACAACCTCAGCCGGCGCAAAATTGACATCGACCTGGGGGTGGAATCCCTAACCCCCATCGCCACCATCCACGACCGCCTCAAGGCCTGGGAGCAGGTTGGCGGCAAGCCGATGCGCTTTGTCCACCTGGACATCGCCAAGGACTACGAGCTGTTGCTGGCCCTGCTGCGCAGTGAACGGCCCGACGCGATCGTGCACTTCGCCGAACAGCGGGCGGCCCCCTATTCGATGAAAAGCAGCGCCACCAAGCGCTACACCGTGGACAACAACGTCAACGGCACCCACAACCTGCTGGCCGCCATCGTGGAAAGCGGCCTCGACACCCACATCGTGCACCTGGGCACGATGGGCGTCTATGGCTATGGCTCCCACCGCGGCGCCACCATCCCCGAGGGCTACCTGAAGGTGGAAGTGCCCCAGCCGGATGGCACCCGCTTTGAGGAGGAGATCCTCCACCCGGCCAGCCCCGGCAGCGTGTACCACATGACCAAGACGCTGGATCAGCTGCTGTTCCTCTACTACAACAAAAACGACCAGATCCGCATCACCGACCTGCACCAGGGCATCGTCTGGGGCACCAACACCGAAGCCACCGACCGCGATCCACGCCTCACCAACCGCTTCGACTACGACGGTGACTACGGCACCGTGCTCAACCGCTTTCTGATGCAGGCGGCCATCGGTTACCCCCTCACCGTGCACGGCACCGGCGGCCAGACCCGCGCCTTCATCCACATCCGGGATTCGGTGCGCTGCGTGCAGCTGGCCCTGGAGAACCCCCCCAGCCCTGGGGAGCGGGTGAAGATCTTCAACCAGATGACCGAAAGCCACCAGGTGGGTGAACTGGCCCAAAAGGTGGCAGCACTCACCGGTGCCCAGATCAACCACCTGCCCAACCCCCGCAATGAGGCGGTGGAAAACGATCTGATCGTGGACAACCGCTGCTTCATCGAGCTGGGTCTCAACCCCACCACCCTCGACGACGGGCTGCTCAAGGAAGTGGTGGAGATCGCTGGTCGCTACGCCGACCGCTGCGACCGCAACCGCATCCCCTGCATCTCCGCCTGGACCCAGAACCAAGCCCGGGCCATCCAAACGGCCTAAAGCCACCCCACCCCTTGAAGATCGCCTTTTTCACCGAGACCTTCCTGCCCAAGGTCGACGGGATCGTGACCCGGCTCACCAAAACGGTGCAGCACCTGATGGCCGCAGGCGATGAGGTGTTGATCTTTTGCCCCGAAGGGGCCCCCTCCAGCTACATGGGAGCCCAGGTGGTGGGGGTTCCGGCGGTGCCCCTGCCGCTCTACCCGGAGCTCAAGCTGGCCCTGCCGCGGCCGGCGGTGGCCGAAGCCCTCGAGCGCTTCCAGCCCGACCTGGTGCATGTGGTGAACCCAGCCGTGCTGGGGTTGGGGGGCATTTGGCTGGCCAAAACGAAGGGGTTCCCCCTGGTGGCCAGCTACCACACCCACCTGCCCAAATACCTGGAGCACTACGGCATGGGCATGCTGGAGCCCCTGCTCTGGGAACTGCTCAAGGCCGCCCATAACCAGGCCAGCCTCAACCTCTGCACCTCCACGGCCATGGTGAGCGAGCTGCGGGACAAGGGCATCCAACACACGGCCCTGTGGCAGCGCGGGGTGGATACCGACCTGTTCCGGCCGGAGCTGCGCTCCGAAGCCATGCGCGAGAAGCTGCTAGCGGGCCGCAGTGACACCGGCAAACTGCTGCTCTACATCGGCCGGCTGTCGGCGGAAAAGCAAATCGAGCGGATCAAACCGGTGCTCGATGCCATGCCCGATGCCCGCTTGGCCCTCGTGGGTGATGGGCCCTACCGCCCCCAGCTGGAGCGCCTGTTTGCCGGATCCCCAGCCCATTTCGTGGGTTACCTGGCTGGCGAAGAACTGGCCACCGCCTATGCCAGCGGGGATGCGTTTGTGTTCCCCTCCAGCACCGAAACCCTGGGGCTGGTCTTGCTGGAAGCCATGGCCGCCGGCTGTCCCGTGGTGGGGGCCAACCGCGGGGGCATCCCCGACATCGTGACCGATGGCCTCAATGGCTGCCTCTACGAACCCGAAGGGGCCGATGGCGGGGCCAGCAGCCTCACCGCTGCCATCCAACGCCTCCTCGGCCAGAGCGGCGAGCACCAAGCCCTGCGCCACAACGCCCGCCAGGAGGCCGAGCGCTGGGGCTGGGCCGGTGCCACCGAGCAGTTACGGGGCTTCTACCGCCAATTGCTCGCCAAACCCCAGCTGGAGCTGGTGGCCTAGGACTTGGCCTTGGCCGGACCCGCAGTCCCCGCTCCCCGGAACCAGGTGGTCATCAGAGCCCGCACCATCGGGGCTGCCACGGTGCCGCCATAGCCCCCGGAGTTCTCGCCAAACGCCACGATCACCAGCGTGGGCTTGCCGGCTGGTGCATAGCCCCCAAACCAGGCGTGATCTGGCCGGGGTGGATCTTCCCCCGTACCGGTCTTGCCGGCCACGGGGGGCAGGTTGGGATCGTTGAGCACCTTGCCGGTGCCATCGGTCACCACCATGCGCAGGCCCTTTTGCAAAACCTGCAACGTGATCGGTTTGAGGCCCAGCCAGCGGCGCTGGGTGGGACGCTCCACCAGGTGGGGAGTCACCAGCCAGCCCCCGTTGGCCACGGCGGCATAGAGGCGGGCCATCTGAATCGGGGTCACCTGCAGGGCACCCTGGCCGATGGCCGAGGTGATCGTGTCCACCGGAGTCCAGGGCTCTCCAAGCACCCGCCGTTTCCAGGCTGGATCTCCCAGCAGGCCGGAGGTTTCCTCATCCCGCAGTTCCACACCGGTGGCAGAGCCGTAGCCAATGCGCCGGGCGGCCTTGAACAGTTCGGTGGGCCCCACCTTCAATCCCACCTGGTAGTAGAAGGTGTTGCTGCTCACCGCCAGGGCCATCGGAAAACCGATCAAGCCAAGGGCACCATGATCGCCATAGCAAAGCCCTGCGTAGCAGAACGAATGCATGGTCATCAGCTTGGAATCGGGGGTGAACTTGCCCGATTCCAGGGCCGCAATCGTGCTGACCAACTTGAACGTGCTGGCCGGCGGAAACCCTTGGAATGCCCGGTTCAACAGGGGCGCATCCGGGGCATTGAGGCTGGCCCACTGGCCGCTGGTGGGCCCATCGGAAAACACATTCGGATCAAACGTGGGACGGCTGGCAATCGCGCGAATGGCACCGGTCTGGGGATCCATGGCCACGATCGCCCCCTTGCGCACCCCATCAAGGGCCCGCTCCGCTGCCGCCTGCAGCGGCAAATCCAAGGTGAGGCGTAAATCACGACCGGGCTGGGCTGGCTTGTCGCCCAGGATGCGCTGCACCTGGCCGGCCGCATTCACCTCCACCTGCTGGCCGCCCCACTGGCCGCGCAGGGTGGACTCAAACGCCTTCTCCACGCCACTGCGGCCCACCCGATCGCGGATGCGATACCCCTTGGCCTCCAGCTGGCGGAATTCCTCTTCGGTGATGCCGCTGGTGTACCCCAACACATGGGCACCCAGGCGCCCGTGGGGATAGCTGCGCAGCACATCCACATCCACCTCCGCCCCCTTCAGCCCATCGGCCTGCTCGCGGAAGCGCACAACCTGGGCACCGGTCAAACCACTGGCCAGCTCAATGCGAAAGCCCTCGGGGTTGGCGCCGCTGCGGTGCTTTTGATCCAGGGTGGTGGCAGGGATCCGCACCACCTGGGCCAAGCGATCCCGCAGGGCCGGCCATTGGCGTTCGCTGATCTGCTGGGGCTGGAGGTAGAGGTTGTAGGTGAGTCGGCTGGTGGCCAACACCGCACCATGGCGATCCAGGATC
>JBEDHM010000128.1:0-3264 GCA_041174105.1 Cyanobacteriota bacterium
CCATAGGGGCTGGGGCTCAGGCCCTCGCTGCTGCTGACCGCCACCACGCCGTTTTCACTGATGCCGCGATGCAGCACCAGTCGCCCTCCGGCAATCCGATCGAGGTTGAGGTCGGTGTGGAGTTCCCGGCGGGGGTGCAGGGCCGTGGCTTCTCCGATGGCGCCCAGGGGAACGCTTTCTCCGGCAAGAAGGGCGCCCAGCACCTGGGCGCCTCCGAGGGGTTTGGTGTCCCCCAGGCCGCCCCCAATGGGCAACACCAGGTCGCTGCTGCCATGGCCGGTGCTGGCGCTCACCCCAGCCAGCTGGGCGTCGCGCAGGCGGATCGGGGGATCGGTGGCCCCCAGGCTCAGGTGCAGGCTGGCCTGGTCGGTGAAGCCCGCATCGGCTGCCACCACCACATCGGTGAGGGCATAGGCCTCGGCGAGCCCGGCCTCTTGCACCAGGCTCCGGAACGCGGCGGCGGTGCGCACCTGCAGCTGACCCCGGGCCTGTTTCTGGCGAAATTCGGATTCGGTGCGGCTGGGCAGGCTCACGGTGCTGAGCGATTCGGCAGGGGCTTGTGGTTTCGATAAACTGACTGTTGCTTCAGGCGGTCATGCATGGCGGAAACCACCGGACCCGGTAGTTCCGACGAACGGATCATTCAGACCGACCTTCGCAATGAGATGTCGCGCTCCTACCTGGAGTATGCGATGAGTGTGATCGTGGGGCGGGCCCTGCCCGATGCCCGCGATGGGTTGAAGCCGGTGCATCGCCGCATCCTCTATGCGATGTACGAGCTGGGCCTCACCAGTGATCGGCCCTACCGCAAATGCGCCCGGGTGGTGGGTGAAGTGCTCGGTAAGTACCACCCCCACGGGGATACGGCGGTCTACGACGCCCTGGTGCGCATGGCCCAGGACTTTTCGATGCGCATGCCCCTGATCGATGGGCACGGCAATTTCGGCTCGGTCGACAACGATCCGCCGGCCGCCATGCGGTACACCGAATCGCGGCTGCAGGCGCTCACCACCGATGCCCTGCTGGAGGACATCGAGGCCGAAACGGTCGACTTCGCCGACAACTTTGACGGGTCCCAGCAAGAGCCCACGGTGATGCCGGCGCGCATCCCCCAGTTGCTGCTCAATGGTTCCGCGGGCATTGCGGTGGGCATGGCCACCAACATTCCGCCCCACAACCTCACCGAGCTGATCGACGGGATGTTGGCCCTGATCGCCAATCCCGAGATCGATGATCAGCAGTTGATGGCGATCATCCCGGGGCCTGATTTTCCGACCGGCGGGCAGATCCTGGGGCGCCGCGGCATCCGCGAGACCTACACCACCGGCCGTGGTTCGGTCACCATGCGCGGGGTCGCATCGATTGAAACGGTGGAGGCCAAGGGCCGTCCCGATCGCGATGCGGTGATCATCACCGAGCTGCCCTATCAAACCAACAAGGCGTCGCTGATTGAGCGAATTGCTGAATTGGTGAATGACAAGAAGCTCGAGGGCATTGCCGATATTCGAGACGAGAGCGACCGTGACGGTATGCGGATCGTGGTCGAGTTGCGCCGCGATGCCTATCCCCAGGTGGTGCTGAACAACCTGTTCAAGCTCACCCCGTTGCAAAACAACTTCAGTGCCTACATGTTGGCGCTGGTCAAGGGCGAGCCGGTGCTCCTCACCCTCAGCAAGATGTTGCGGGTGTTTCTCGACTTCCGGGTCGAAACAATTGAGCGCCGTACCCGCTATCTACTGCGCAAGGCTGAAGAGCGGGATCACATCCTGCTGGGCTTGCTGTTGGCCCTCGACCAGCTTGATCCGATCATTGCCCTGATTCGCGCGGCCTCCGACACGGCCACGGCTCGCCAGCAGTTGCAGGAGCGCCATGGCCTCAGTGAGATCCAGGCCGATGCCATCTTGCAGATGCAGTTGCGCCGGCTCACGGCTCTCGAAGCCGACAAGATCCGGCTCGAGCACGACGATCTGGTGGCCAAAATTGCCGATTACAAAGACATTCTTGGCCGGCGTGAGCGCGTACTTGGCATCATCACCGACGAGCTTCAGGCGATTCGGGCCAAATATCTCTCGCCCCGCCGCACCGAGATCCTCGACCTCGAAGGTGGACTGGAAGATATCGATCTGATCGCCAACGAGCGCTCGGTGGTGTTGCTCACCGAAACCGGCTACCTCAAGCGGATGCCGGTGAGTGAGTTTGAGGCCACCAGCCGCGGCACCCGGGGTAAGGCTGGCACCAAGAGCCAGGGTGAAGAGGCCGTGCGGCTGTTCATCAGCTGCAACGACCACGATTCGCTGTTGCTGTTTAGCGATCGCGGCGTGGTGTATTCCGTGCCCGCCTATCGGGTGCCGATGTGCAGCCGGGCCGCCAAAGGTACCCCGATTGTGCAGTTGTTGCCGATTCCCCGCGAGGAGCAAATCACCTCCTTGCTCGCCGTGAGTGCTTTTGAAGAAGACGGCGTGCTGGTGATGCTCACCAGTGGGGGCTATGTGAAGCGCACCCGGCTATCGGCGTTTGCCAACATCCGCTCCAATGGCCTGATTGCTATTTCCCTGGAAGAGGGGGATGCCCTCACCTGGGTGCGGCTGGCCCTGCCTGGCGACAGCGTGCTGATCGGTTCCCGCAAGGGGATGACCATTCACTTCCGCCTCAACGACCATGAGTTGCGGCCCCTGGGCCGCACCGCCCGTGGGGTGAAGGCGATGAATCTGCGCGATGGCGACACCTTGGTGAGCATGGATGTGTTGCCGGCCGAGCTCGCCGACCGGGTGGAGGGCGCTGCCCCCTCCCTCGACGACGAGGTCGATGGGGATGCGATCGATGGCGGCGCTGGGGAGGAGACGGCCAGCAGTGAGGGCCCCTGGGTGCTGGTGGCCTCGGCCAGTGGCCTCGGGAAGCGGGTGCCGGTGGATCAATTCCGGTTGCAGCGCCGTGCCGGCATGGGACTGCGCGCCATCAAATTCCGCCGGGATGGTGATGTGCTGGTGGGCCTCAAGGTGCTTGGCGCCGGAGAGGAGCTGCTGCTGGTCAGCGAGCGGGGGGTGATTGTGCGGACCCAGGCCGATGCCATTCCCCAGCAATCCAGGGCCGCCACTGGCGTGCGTCTGCAAAAACTGGATGCCGGTGATCGCCTCGCTGAGGTGGTGCTGGTCCCTCCAGCTCCTGAAGAGGAGTCAGCAGCCGATGCCGACAACACCGCTTCCGCAGGTCCTGACAATCTCTGATCCTGACCCACATCCCCACGGCATCTCCCCAAGCCATGGC
>JBEDHM010000129.1:0-3135 GCA_041174105.1 Cyanobacteriota bacterium
GGGTGCCCACAGGTTTGGGGCTCCCAGCGGGGCTCCCGCCTGCTGACCTATTGGGGCATGGCACGCAGCATGGCCACCAGGGTGCGGTGGGCGTCCTCGCTGTCGCTGAGGGTGTGATCAAAGGCCACCTGCACGGGGGCTCCATCCACCTCAAGCGTCATGGCTTCTGGCGCCACGCTCACCATCCGTGCACGCAAGGCGCCTTGGATGCCGCCGTAGTGGCGGGCGTAGGCCAGCACGGCTTCGGCGTGGTCGTCGTTCATGTGCTTGCAGATCCGATCGCTCACGGCGGCGGTGAGGGGGTCGGCGGCCATGGGGCAGGGGCAAACTGCGGTGATTCTGGGCTCATCCAGCCCCAAAGCGTTGCCATAGCAACAGGCCAAGGCGCACGCCGCTGAAGCCCACGTAGCCGGCCAGCACCACAAACAACCCCATGGCGATCACGGAGCGAAGGCGCTCATTCATGGCAGGTGTGGGGCAACAACCTCGCCAGTTTGGCCAGCCGCCAGCCTGGCCATCCCCAGGGCGGCGCTGAGGTGGGGCCGGTTGAGCACCGGGATGCCGAGGAGCTGTTGGCGAAGGGCTCGCCATTGGGGATTTTGGGCGCCGCCTCCCAGGGTGATCAGCCGCTGAACAGGGGGGGCACCCAGCTGGGCAAGCCTGGCCCAGCCGGCGGCTTCGATGGCGGTGAGGCCCTCCAGCAGGGCCTGGAGATAGCGGGCATCGCTGATCGGCCGGGGTTCAAGGACCGGGGCCAGCAGGGGATCGTCGATCGGAAAGCGCTCCCCAGGGCTTGGCAGGGGCTGCAGCTGGAGCCCGGTGGGCTCTTGGGGATTGATTTGGCGACTGAGTTCGCGGATCTGGCTGTCGTTGAAGAAGCGCCGCAGGATGCCAGCGCCCGCATTGGAAGCTCCCCCCACCAGCCATCGGCCCGCCACCCGATGGCAGCTGATGCCAGGGCCGGTGATTGGGATCGGGCTGAATTGTTTGAGCACCAAGGTGGTGCCCAGCACGGTCACGCCATCGCTGGCCTGGGGTTGGGCCGCCAGCACACAGGCATTGGCGTCGGTGCTGCCGGCCACCACCTGGCACGTTTCTGGGAGCCCCAAGGCCATTGCGGCGGCAGGGGCGAGTGGGCCCAGCTGGCTGCCGCTGGGGCAAATCTGGGGTAGGCATGGGCTCCAGCGTTGCTGGGCGATGGTGCCGCTCCAGCCTTGCCGCTGCAGATCCCAGCCCAGGCGCAGGTTGTTGCCCTCTTCCCCCCAGCGCCAATCCCCAAGGAGCCAGCCCATCAGCCAATCGGCCTGATGGCGCAGCAGCCAGGGGCCTGGCTCCGCCCATTGATCGGCGATCTCCAGCAACTGCAGGGCCCGGGCCAGGCTGCCACTGGCACTGGCCGCCGGGCCTTGGCCGCCGGCGAGGGCCTCGGCCTGGGCTTGCTGCTCGGGGCAGGCCTGGTGGTAAGGCAGGGCCTGGGCAAGGTCACCGGGCCCCAGGGAGCCATCGGGCCGGCAGAGGAGCAGGGTGCCGGAGGTGCCATCGAGGGCCACGGCGCCGATGGCCGCCCGGATGGCAGGGGGGAGTTGGTGGCAGAGGCTGATCAGCCCTGCTCGCCAGCCTTCTGGATCACGGAACGGGCTTGGGTAGGGGCTTGAAAGCGCGCACACTGGCTCGCCAAGGGCATCCACAACCGCCAGGCGGAGGCCGCTGCTGCCAAGATCCACCCCGAGGCTGAGCTCGCCTCGGCGGGGTTGTTGCGTTGGGCCCTTAATCAGGCCGATACCCGGGCGGCGGTGGCCTGCTGGAGGGTGGCGGCGATGGCCGTCACGTCTTCCCAGGGGAGGTTGAGGTCGCTGCGGCCGAAGTGGCCGTAGGCCGCCACGTCTTGGTAGAAGCGGCCCCCCCGCTGCTGGGGCAGGTGGCGCAGACCGAAGGTTTCGATGATGGCGCCTGGGCGCAGGTCGAAGTGCTCCTGCACCAGGGCGGTGAGGTCGGCATTGCTGATGGCACCGGTGCCAAAGCTCTCCACCAGGATGCTCACGGGTTTGGCCACGCCGATCGCATAGCTGAGTTGCACTTCCGCCTTGCGGGCCAGACCAGCGGCCACCAGGGCCTTGGCCACATAGCGGGCGGCATAGGCAGCGGAGCGGTCCACCTTGGTGGGATCTTTGCCGGAGAAGGCCCCGCCGCCGTGGCGGGCATACCCGCCGTAGGTGTCCACGATGATCTTGCGGCCGGTCAGGCCCGCATCCCCCTGGGGGCCGCCCACCACAAATTTGCCGGTGGGGTTCACCAGGAAACGGGTGTCGGCCTTGGCGGGTTTGAGGCTGAGATCGCTGGTGGCAGGTTCCACCACATGGGTCCAGAGATCGGCGGCGATGCGCTCACGGATGGCTTTTTCTTCGCTCACCCCATCAATCTCAGCGGTGTGCTGGGTGGAGATCAAAATCGTGTCGATCGCCACGGGGCGGTCGTCTTCGTAGACAACGCTCACCTGGGTTTTGCCATCGGGCAGCAGGTAGCCCAGGGTGCCGTTGTGCCGCACCTCCGCCAACCGCCGGGCCAACCGGTGGGCCAGGCTGATGGGCAGGGGCATCAGCTCCGGGGTTTCGTTGCAGGCGTAGCCAAACATGATCCCCTGATCGCCGGCGCCAATCAGATCCAGCGGGTCGCCGGCGTGGTCGTCGGCCTCGTTGACCCCTTGGGCAATATCCGGGGATTGCTGATCAAGGGCCACCAGCACGGCAGCACTGTTGGCATCAAAGCCACCGGCCCGGGCGCCGGCATAGCCAATGCGCTGAATCACACCGCGCACCAGGGTGTTGAAATCAACCCGGGCGGTGGTGGTCACTTCGCCGGTGATCAGGCAAAGGCCCGTATTCACTACCGTTTCGCAGGCCACCCGGGAGGCGGGGTCTTGGGCGAGCAGGGCATCGAGCACCGCATCACTCACCTGATCACAGATTTTGTCGGGATGGCCTTCGGTCACCGATTCCGATGTGAAGACGTATCGGGCCATGCCGGCAGGGGATCGTTTGAGGTGTCTAACCCTATCTGTTGGGGCCGATCGGCCCTGCTCCGCCCTGGCCCGATGCCTTAGGCGAGCACCGTCAGTTCATCCCAGTGGTGGATGAG
>JBEDHM010000130.1:0-4149 GCA_041174105.1 Cyanobacteriota bacterium
GCAGCGCTGCTGGCGGTTGCGTCTGGAAGCGCCCCGTAAGCAATTGCCGACGTCGCCCCTGTTTCCCTGGCGCCGTTGGCCGCTGGTGGGGCTGTTGGCCCTGTTGGTGGTGCTGTTGGCCGGCGGGCTCACCTATTTGATGGTGCAGGCCCGCGACCTGATCGCGGCCCCGTTCAGCGGTGATGTGATCACCGGGATTCCCGTGTTCGCCGATTTGCCCCCCTGGTTGTTGGTGGGCTTGGTGGTGGGCCTGCTGCCGCTGCTGCTGCGCTGGCCCCTCACCACCCTGCGGATCGCGTTGGCGGCAGCCCTGGCCGGCTCTGCCACCGCATTGGCTCGGGGCTGGAGTTTGTGGCTGCCCGCCCTGCTGGCGGTGCCCTTCGGCCAGGGCGATCCGATCACCGGCTTGGATCTCAGTTTCACGGTCTTGCAGCTGCCGGCTTTGCGGCTGCTGTTGAGCGTGGTGCTAGCCCAGGCCATGGTGGGCCTCGCCGGGTGCCTCTGGCTCACCTTCACCGAAGGCACCACCTTGAGCGAACTGGCTTTTGTGGGGCTTAGTCGGGCCCAGCAGCAGGTGCTCCAGCCCCAAATCGCCGTGATTGCCCTGGCGGCGGCCCTGGGGGCGGCCCTGGCGCCGTTTGCCCTGATGGTGCAGGGCGATGGGGTGGCCGGTGGGGCTGGCTTTGTGGATCTGCATGTGCGTCTGCCCCTGCGGATCCTGCTGGCTGTGCTGCTGGTGATCACGGCGATCGGGCTGTTGGTGCCGCTACCAAGGGGGTGGCTGCGGCGGGGAATCCTGTTGCCGCTGGCCTCTGCCGCCGCCCTGGTGCCCATCACCGAATGGTTGGTGGCCCCCACGATCCAGCGCCTGGTGGTGCAACCGCGGGAATTGGAGATGGAGGCCCCCTATATCGCCCGCAGCATCCGCGCCACCCGGGCGGCCTTTGGCCTCGATGCCATGACCACCGAGGTGTTGGAGCCCCGCCAGAACCTCACGGCTGCCGATCTGGCCCAGGCCCGCGGCACGATTTCCAACATTCGCCTCTGGGACAGCCAGCCCCTGCTGGCCACCAACCGCCAGTTGCAGCAGCTGCGGCTGTACTACAGCTTTCCTTCTGCGGCGGTCGATCGCTACCCGCTGGTCAGCAACACCAGCCTGCATGGTTCCCAGCAGGTGTTGATCTCGGCGCGCGAATTGGACACCGCCGCCTTGCCCAAGGCGTCGAGCACCTGGCTCAACCAGCACCTGGTGTTCACCCATGGCTACGGCTTCACCGTGTCCACCGTGAATGCTTCGGGGCCCGATGGTCTGCCGCTCTATTTCGTGAAGGATCTGGGGCGCGGCGGCAAGGTGCAGGGGATCCCCCAGTTGGGCATCAGCACTGAGCGGGCGCGGCAGGTGTTGCCGGTGGGCCGGCCCAGGCTCTATTTCTCCTCGGCCAAAACGCCCTACGCCATCGCCCCCTCCCAGGTGCGGGAGTTCGACTACCCCGACGGCGATCTCAACGTCTACTCCCGCTACAGCGGTGATGCGGGAGTGCCGATTCGGGGTCCGCTGGAGCGGCTGATGGCGGCCACCTATCTGCAGGAGCCGCGCCTGCTGGGCAGCGGCTCCCTCAACAGCCAATCCAAGCTGCTGCTGCGCCGCCAGGTGAATGATCGCCTGGCTGCTCTGTTGCCCTTTTTACGGTTCGAAAGCCAGCCCTACCTGGTAACGGCCAGGGTGAGCCAGGCCGCGGGGTTTGATGCCGGCCAGCACCAGTACTGGATGTTGGATGGTTTTACCACCAGCCGCAGTTATCCCTACGCCGATCCCAATCCGGCAGGCATTCGCTATTTCCGTAATCCGGTGAAGGCGGTGGTGGATGCCTACAACGGCCGGGTGTGGCTCTACGTGAGCGATCCGGCCGATCCAATTCTGCGCACCTGGCGGCGGGCCTTTCCCGAATTGTTCCAGCCCCTGGCCGCCATGCCCAAGGCCCTGCTGGCCCACATCCAGGTGCCCCAGAGCCAGTTCAACATCCAGGCGGAGCGCCTGCTGCGCTACCACGTGACCGATGTGCGCACCTTCTACAACGGAGACGACGTGTGGTCGATCCCCCTGGAGATCTATGGCTCCAGCAACACCCCTGTGCGTCCGTATCACGTGACCGTGCAGTTGCCGGGTCGCCAAAAGCCCGAGTTTGTGCTGCTCTTGCCCTTCAGCCCCCTGCGTCGGGCCAACATGGTGGGTTGGCTGGCAGCCCGCAACGATCTGCCCAACTACGGCCAGGCTGCCCTGGTGCGCTTCCCCCAGCAGAGGCTGTTGCTGGGGCCCCAGCAGGTCTCGGCGCTGATCGAGCAGGACCCGGCCATCAGCTATCAATTTGGCCTCTGGAATCGGGTCGGTTCCCGTTTGATCCACGGCAACCTGTTGGTGCTGCCGGTGGGCAAGGGGTTGCTCTATGTGGAGCCCATCTATCTCCAATCCAAAAACAACGAGCTACCCACCTTGGCCCGTGTGGTGGTGACCGACGGGGTGACCTTTGTGATGGAGCGCAACCTGGAGGATGCCCTCCAGCGGCTGGTGCGTCAAAAGGGAGGGTCGGTGGATCCGTCCGGGGCGGTGTCGTCGCTGGGCGCTGCTGCCGCCAATCCAACGCGCCAATAAAAAAGGCCCCAATCGGGGCCTTGGATGATCGATTCGAACCGATGGTGCCTGATCAGGCAGCCACGGCGGTTTTGGGATCGAGGCTGCCTTTGGCGTAAAGGCCTGCGTAGTAGTTGATGTCGCGTTGCTTGATCTTGCTGGCGTTGCCGGCACACCAGAACTGCTGGTAGCGATCCAGGCACACCTGCTTCATGTACTGGCGAGCAGGCTTGTTGAAGTGGCGGGGATCGAAGTTGGCGGGATCCTTGGCGGCGGCTTCACGCACGGCGGCGGTGAAGGCGAGGCGGTTGTCGGTGTCGATGTTCACCTTGCGCACGCCATTGCGGATGCCTTCTTGGATTTCCTCCACGGGCACGCCGTAGGTCTCGGGGATGGCACCGCCGTACTTGTTGATCATGTCCAGCCACTCCTGGGGCACCGAGGAGGAGCCGTGCATCACCAGGTGGGTGTTGGGGATGGCCTTGTGGATTTCAGCAATGCGGCTGATGGCCAGCACTTCCCCGGTGGGCTTGCGGGTGAACTTGTAGGCGCCGTGGCTGGTGCCGATGGCGATGGCCAGGGCATCCACCTTGGTTTTGGCCACGAAGTCGGCCGCTTCAGCAGGATCGGTCAGCAGTTGGCTGTGGTCGAGCTTGCCTTCGAAGCCGTGGCCGTCTTCGGCCTCACCCATGCCGGTTTCCAGGGAGCCCAGGCAGCCCAGTTCACCTTCCACGCTCACGCCGATGGCGTGGGCCACATCCACCACTTCCTTGGTGACAGCCACGTTGTACTCGTAGCTGGCGGGGGTTTTGGCGTCAGCCATCAGCGAGCCGTCCATCATCACCGAGGTGAAGCCGTTGGCGGCAGCGCCAAAGCAGGTGGCGGGGCTGTTGCCGTGGTCCTGGTGCATCACCACCGGGATGTCGGGATAGGTCTCTACGGCGGCCAGAATCAGGTGGCGCAGGAAGTTTTCGCCGGCGTACTGGCGGGCGCCACGGGACGCCTGCAGGATCACGGGGCTGTCGGTCTCGTGGGCCGCCTCCATGATCGACTGCACCTGCTCGAGGTTGTTGACGTTGAAAGCAGGGATGCCATAGCCGTTCTCAGCGGCATGGTCGAGCAGCAGCCGAAGCGGGACGAGCGCCATAAAACCTCTCGAGGGAGTGGAAACTGCGGGCGACTCTAGGGGATGCCCTGGTGCTGGTCATCACAGCCAAATCCATCGCGCGCCCAGTCGCAGCAACGTTGACTGCGCACCCCTTCTGCCAGGCCTGGCACCATCGGCCGGCCCTCTCGCACGGCCTGGCTCCACCAGCCGTGCAGCCGCTCGACCGGTGCAATGCGGCCGTCCTCCCAGGTGCGGCTGAAGGCCCATTGGGGATCGGGGGCCACTGAGCGCAGGGCCTCCCTGCCCTGGGCCTGCCAGAGGCCAAAGCCGTGCACGTAATCGGCCTGGTTGCTGGAGCCGAGCACGGCGGTGCCCTCGCTGCCGTACACCTCGATCCAATACCCCCGCCCGC
>JBEDHM010000131.1:0-2858 GCA_041174105.1 Cyanobacteriota bacterium
CCAGGACCAGCTGCCCTCAACATCGACCCCCAAAGGCCGGCCGACTGGGACGACTCCACCCGCCGCCGCCTGAGTGAACTCGGTGCCGACCCCACCGGCAACGACCCCAGCGCCCTACGCCCCACCAAGGTGATCCCGGCGCCCTTTGTGCAGGTGCCGCTTGGCATCACGGAAGATCGCCTGGTGGGTTCGGTCGATGTCACGGCCTCGCTTGCCTCCGGCCAGGCGGTGTTCCAGCCCGGGTTGCTGGCCGAGGCCCACCGGGGGGTGCTGTACGTCGATGAGCTCAACCTGCTCGATGACAACATCACCAATCTGCTGCTGGCGGCCGTTGGCAGCGGCGACAACCGGATCGAACGGGAGGGCCTCAGCCTCAGCCACCCCTGCCGTTGCCTGCTGATCGCCACCTACAACCCCGAGGAGGGGGCGGTGCGCGATCACCTGTTGGATCGCTTCGCCATCTGTCTGAGCGCCAATCAGGTGCTGGAGCTGGATCAGCGGGTGGAGATCACCCGCAGCGCCATGGGCCATGCCGAATCCAGTGAAGCCTTCGGGGCCCGCTGGCAGGAGGAAACCGATGCGCTGGCCACCCAGTTGCTGTTGGCCCGCCAATGGCTACCGGATGTGCAGATCTCCAGGGAGCAGATCGCCTACCTGGTGACTGAGGCCCTGCGCGGCGGCGTTGAGGGTCACCGCAGCGAGCTCTATGCGGTACGGGTGGCCCGGGCCCATGCGGCCCTGAGTGGCCGCGACCAGGTGGAAGCCGACGACCTGCAGGTCGCGGTGCGGCTGGTGATTGCGCCGCGGGCCTTGCAGATGCCGCCGCCGGATCCCGACCAACCGATGGAACCCCCGCCGCCACCTCCGCCCCAGGGGGATCAGCCGCCCGAGTCGCCGGAGAACGAGCAGGAGCCCGACGAACCGGACGACAACCAGGACGACAACGACGATCAAGACGACGACACCCCAGACGATCAGGCTCCGCCCCAGGTGCCGGAGGAGTTTTTGTTGGATCCGGAGGCCACGGCGATCGATCCCGACCTGCTGCTGTTTGGCGCTACCAAAGCGAAATCGGGGGGTAGCGGCAGCCGGGCAGTGGTGTTCAGCGATTCGCGCGGCCGCTACGTGAAACCGATGCTGCCCAGGGGCCCGGTGAAGCGGATTGCGGTGGATGCCACGCTGCGGGCGGCGGCGCCCTATCAGAAATCCCGCCGCGAGCGCGAACCGCACCGCAAGGTGATCGTGGAAGACGGCGATCTGCGGGCCAAGCAACTGCAGCGCAAGGCGGGTGCCTTGGTGATCTTCCTGGTGGATGCCAGTGGTTCGATGGCGCTGAACCGGATGCAGAGTGCCAAGGGCGCCGTGATCCGGCTGCTCACGGAGGCCTACGAAAACCGCGATGAGGTGGCCCTGATTCCTTTTCGGGGTGAGCAGGCGGAGGTGCTGTTGCCGCCCACCCGCTCAATCACGGCGGCGCGCCGCCGGCTGGAATCGATGCCCTGCGGCGGCGGTTCACCCCTGGCCCATGGCCTCACCCAGGCAGCGCGCGTGGGAGCCAATGCGTTGGCCACCGGCGATTTGGGCCAGGTTGTGGTGGTGGCGATCACAGATGGCCGCGGCAATGTGCCCCTCTCCAAATCCCTGGGCCAACCGGAGCTCGAAGGCGAAGAAGCGGTGGATCTCAAGGAGGAGGTGAAGCAGGTGGCCAGCCGCTACCGGGCCCTGGGCATCAAGCTGCTGGTGATCGACACCGAGCGCAAGTTCATCGGCAGCGGCATGGGCAAAGACCTCGCCGATGCGGCCGGCGGCAAATACGTGCAGCTACCCAAGGCCAGCGACCAGGCGATTGCCGCCATCGCCATGGAGGCAATCAGCGGGGTTTAGCGGGACTCGTTGTGCGATTCCAGGCTGTGCTCAGCGGATGGGCATCGCAGCCCGGGTGGGGGTGGCTTTGCTCTCGGGGTAGAGCTCATCAAAGAATTTGCCCAGGCCCACCGCCACGCTGCGCACCCCGTCCATGAAGTGGGGGTCGTCGGTAAGTTTCTTCACGTCGCCGCCCACGGATTTCCACTTGGCGGTGAGGGCTTCGGCGTTGCGCACGGTGCCCTGCAATTCCTTCACGGTTTTGGGGTTGTCGAGGGCGGCCATCAGGTTGCGAAGGTGGGCGCTGCCGGCATTGAGGTTGGCGATGGTGGGCTGGGCTTTCTCCACGCTGGCATCCAGTTTCTTCACCAGCACCTGGCCGTCCTTGAGGAAGGTGGTGGCGTTGGTGGCGGTTTGGTTCACGTTGGTCGTGAGGACGCCGAATTTGTTGACCAGCTGGGCTTGATCCACTTCGGTGAGCATCTTGTGCATCAGCACCGTCACACTGCTGAGGCTGGGGCCCTCCATGCCGTTCAACCGGCTCCCATCGCAGAGCATCACCGCTTTGTTGCAGGCCTTGCTGTTGGGGGGCGGTGCCCCAGGCGGTAGGGGGGCACCCGTGCTCACCAGCGACACCAACGCATCCCCACCCAACAGCGAGGGTTGGTCGATTTCGGCAAACGTTTGTTTGGGCAGGCGCAGATCGGTGTTGGTGATTTCCAGATCGGCGATCACCGCCTGCGGTGTGATCCGCACCCGGCGCACATTGCCCACCTGCACGCCGCGGTAGGCCACAGCCGAGCGCGCGGCGAGTCCGCTGGCCTGCTCAAAACTGGCCTGCACGGTCCAGTTGTTGCGGCTGAGGGAGATGCCCCTCAGCCAAAGCGACAGACCTACGGCACCGGATAGGGCGGCGAGCAAGGAAAACCCCACAATCGCCTCACGAACACTGCGGCGCATGGGTTAGAGCTCAGCAGGCTGCATGGGTCCGTTCA
>JBEDHM010000132.1:0-5170 GCA_041174105.1 Cyanobacteriota bacterium
GCCATTCGGAGTCGCGCTCCTGCCCGCGACGGTTGTCGCGGCCGCGACCGCCCTTGCGGTCGCCCCGGCCCTCGCCCCGGCCACCACGGCGCTCCTGCTGGCCATCGGCCGCTGCGGGAACGTCGGCGGCTGCCGGGATGTCGTTGGACTGAATCTGGTCGTTGGTTTCGGTCATGGTGAGAGCAGGGATCAGAACTGAAGGCCCGCTTCCCGGGCGGCGTCAGCCAGGGCCTTGACCCGGCCGTGGTACAGGTTGCCGCCGCGATCGAAGACCACCTGCTGAATGCCCTTTGCAAGGGCACGCTTGGCGACGAGCTCACCCACGGCCACGGAGGCATCGCAGGTGCTGCCGGTCTTGACGCTGGCGCGAAGGTCCTTGTCGAGGGTCGACGCGGCACACAGGGTGGCCTGGGCGTCGTCGTCGATGACCTGGGCGTAGATGTGATTGTTGGAGCGGAACACCGCCAGGCGCGGACGCGCTGCGGTGCCGGAGAGGTGCCGACGCAGGCGGCGATGCCGCTTCTGGGTCTGCTGTTTGCGGGAAATGGTCGACATGGAAGTACAGAGTAACGATGCTCAGGCAGACCTCATTTCTTACCGGTCTTACCGGCCTTGCGGAGAATCCGCTCGCCCTCGTACTTGATGCCCTTGCCCTTGTAGGGCTCAGGGGGACGAATGGCCCGAATCTTGGCCGCTTCGTTGCCCACAAGTTCCTTGTCGGCACCGGAGACCAGCACGGTGGTGTTGCCATCAACGGCGAAGGTGACGCCCTTCGGGGGCACCATTTCAACCTGATGGCTGTAGCCGGCACTGACGACGAGCTTGGTGCCCTGAACGGCAGCGCGGTAGCCCACACCGACGATTTCGAGCTTGCGAGTGAAGCCCTGGCTGACGCCCTCGACCATGTTGGCGACGAGGGTGCGGCTCAGACCGTGACGCTCACGGGAGCGACGGTGGTCGGAGGTGGGGCTCACCACGAGGGTGTCGCCTTCCTGCACCACAGCAACGCCTTCCGGAAGGATGCGGCTGAGTTCACCCTTGGGGCCTTTCACCGTCACAGCCAGACCGTCGATGGCGACGCTGACTTTGGCGGGTACCGGGATGGGTGCTTTACCAATACGAGACATGGATCAACCTCCCAGGATCAGTAGACGTAGCAGAGCACTTCGCCACCGACGCCCTGCTTGCGGGCGTCACGGTCACTCATCACCCCTTTGGAGGTGGAGATGATGGCCACGCCGAGGCCCCCGAGGACCTTCGGCAGTTGACGGGTGTTCTTGTAGATGCGCAGGCCAGGCTTGCTCACCCGCTGCACCGAGCGGATGGTCGGGTTCCGGTGCTTGCCGCTGTACTTGAGCTCCAGCACGATGTGCTTGAGCACGCCTTCACCTTCTTCGGTGATTTCAGCGATGAATCCTTCCTGCTGGAGCACGCGCGCGATGTTGCGCGACATGCGGGAGGCTGGGATCTTGGTGGTCTGGTGACGCTTCTCACTCGCATTACGAATGCGGGTGAGCATGTCGGAAATCGGGTCGTGGTTAGCCATGGTCGTGTCCGAGGAGGGCTCAGTTGCTGCGGAACGGCATTCCCATCTCGCGGAGGAGGGCCCGGCCCTCTTCGTCGTTACGGGCGCTGGTCACGATGGTGATGTCCATGCCCCGGATGGCGTCGATCTTGTCGAAGGAGATCTCTGGGAAGATGATCTGCTCGCGGATCCCCAGGGTGTAATTCCCCCGGCCGTCAAAACTCTTTTCGCTGACACCGCGGAAGTCGCGGATCCTGGGCAGTGCCAGGTTGATCAGGCGCTCCAGGAAGGCATACATCCGCTCACCGCGAAGGGTGACGGCAACACCGATCGGCATGCCCTGGCGGATCTTGAAGCTCGCGATTGCTTTCTTGGCACGGGTCACCACCACTTTTTGACCGGTGATGGTGGCCAGCTCTTCAATCGAGGCTTCGAGGGCCTTGGCATTCTGGGCAGCTTCGCCCAGGCCACGGTTCACGGTGACTTTCACCACCTTGGGAACTTCGTGGATGTTCTGGAGATCGAGATCCTTCAGCAGCTTGGGCTGGATCGTCTCCCTGTAGCGCTGTTTGAGTGACATGACGGGGGGGAGGGGGTGCGCTTCTGGACGGGGTCAGAAGGCGGACAGGACGGGTGGAGAGAAAGGAAGATGTAGGAGGAAGCAGGGGCGATGAACGCCCGCTGCCCGTGGCTCAATCGAGAAGTTCGCCGGTCTTCTTGAGACGGCGCTTCTTGGTGCCATCGGCTTCCACCACGATCTCAACGCGGCTGGCCACGTTCTTGGTGGTGGAATACACCATCACGTTGGAGGCATGCACAGAGGCCTCTTCGGTGACGATGCGACCGCTTTCGCCTTCCTGGGTCGGCTTGACGTGGCGGGTGCGCAGGTTGATGCCCTGAACGATGACGCGGTTCTCGTTCGGCAGGGTGCGCAGCACCTCGCCGGTCTTGCCCTTGTCCTTGCCGGAGATCACCTGAACGGTGTCGCCTTTGCGGATGCGCATCTTGATGCGCTGCACAGGCTTCGATTTGGTGGTGGCGGTGGCCATCTCAGATCACCTCCGGAGCGAGGGACACAATCTTGGTGAAGTTGCGCTCGCGAAGTTCGCGGGCGACGGGGCCGAAGACGCGGGTGCCCTTGGGGTTGTTGTCATTCCCAAGGATCACGGCGGCGTTGTCGTCGAAGCGGATCGAATTGCCGGTGTCGCGGCGCAGGGTGGCGCGGGTGCGCACCACAACGGCCTTGACCACATCCGATTTCTTCACGCCCATGTTGGGCATGGCGTCCTTGACGGCGGCCACGATCACATCGCCCACATGGGCGTAGCGACGGTTTGTGCCCAGGACGCGGATGCACTGGATGCGCTTGGCGCCGCTGTTATCAGCGACGTTCAGGAAGGTTTCCTGTTGGATCATTGGTCGTCGCTCCTCAACCGGCGTTGGTGGTGAGAACCTCGGCCACGGTCCAGCGCTTGGTGCGGCTGAGGGGGCGGGTTTCGGTGATGCGAACGCGATCACCCACGCGGCATTGGTTGCCTTCGTCGTGGGCTTTGTAGCGGGTGGTGCGGCTCACCGTCTTTTGATAGATGGCGTGGGGGAAGCGGTTCTCCACCGCAACCACCACCGTTTTGTCCATCTTGTCGCTGACGACGGTGCCGACCCTTTCCTTGAGTGCCATGGGGTTCGAGGGGGGTTCAGGAGGCGGTGGAGCGCTTGCGCTCCTGTTGCACCGTCAGAAGCTGGGCCAGCTTGATGCGGGCGGCCTTGAATCGGTGCGGTTGCTCCAGGCGGCGGGTGGCCTGCAGGAAGCGGAGGTCAAACAGCTCACGACGGGTGCCGTTGATCTGTTCGTTGATGTCGCTGTCGGTGAGCTTGCGCACCTCGGCGATTTCGGAACGGGCCATGGTCAGGACTCCACTGCGATGGCGGTTTCAGCCACGGCAGAAGTGGCTTCGTTGTCGTCACCTTGAGCCGACTCCTGGTCGGCAAGGCTCAGAAACTTGGTCTTCACGGGCAGTTTGTACTGCGCGAGACGCATGGCGGCCCGGGCAATGGTTTCGGTGATTTCCGGACCGCCCATCTCAAAGAGAATGCGACCGGGTTTGATCACCGCCACCCAGAATTCCGGGTTGCCTTTACCGGAACCCATACGGGTTTCGGCCGGGCGCATGGTGATGGGCTTGTCGGGGAAGATCCGGATCCAGATCTTGCCCCCCCGCTTGACATAGCGGGTCATGGCCCGACGGCTGGCTTCAATCTGGCGGGAGGTGATCCAGCCACATTCTTGGGCCTGCAGGGCGAATTGCCCGAAGGCAATGGTGTTACCGCGCGTGGCGATGCCGCGCATGCGGCCTCGCTGTTGCTTACGGAATTTGACGCGACGTGGACTCAGCATGGTTCAGGCCTCCGGATCACTCCTCGTTGGAGCGGTCTTCAAACTGTTGGGGCCGCCGGCTGGTCCGGCGCTTGGGCGCCGCCCCCACAGGCAGTTGTTCCTGCTGACCAGGCAGGACTTCTCCCTTGAACACCCAGACCTTGATGCCGAGCACCCCGTAGGTGGTGGTGCCGACTTTGGTGGCGTAGTCGATGTCAGCCCGCAGGGTGTGCAGGGGGACGCGACCTTCGCGGGTCCATTCGGTCCGGGCGATTTCGGCGCCGTTCAGACGACCGCTCACCTGAATCTTCAGGCCGAGGACGCCGGCGCGCTGGGCGCGCTGCACGGCCATCCGCATCACGCGGCGGAAAGCCACGCGCTTTTCGAGTTGCTGGGCGATGTATTCGGCCAGCAGGTAGGCATCAGCGTCGACGCGCTCCACTTCAACCACGTTGATGCGCACCTGACGGTTGGCATCACCGAGGGTCTTCTGGATACCGGCACGCAGTTCCTCAATGCCGCTTCCCTGGCGGCCGACCAGCACGCCGGGGCGCGCGGTCTTGAGTTCCACTTCCAGTTGGTCGGCCTTGCGGGCAATCAGCACATCGCTGATGCCGGCAGCGCCGTACTTCTTGTGGATGAACTTACGGATCCGGTCGTCCTCTTGCAGGAGGGTCGGATAGGTCTTGCTGGGGGCGTACCAACGGGAGCGGTGCTCCTGGGTGATCCCCAGGCGCAGTCCGGTTGGATGGATCTTGTGTCCCATCGGGCGGTGTCCTCGGGGGTCAGGTGTTGGCCGCTGCCACAGCAATGCTGATGTGGCAGGTTTGTTTCTTGATCGCGTAGGCGCGACCCTGGGCGCGGGGGCGGAAGCGCTTCAGGGACGGACCCATGTCGGCGCTGGCCACGCTGATCACCAGGGAGGCGGGATCAAGGCCGAGGTTGTGTTCGGCATTGGCCACAGCGGAGCGCAGCACCTTGGTGATCGGCCCGGTGGAGCGGTAGGGCATGAACTCGAGCATGATCAGCGCGTCCCGGTAGGTGCGGCCACGGATCTGATCGAGCACCCGACGCACCTTGGACACGGAACCGCGGATGTAGCGGCCGTGGGCCAGGGCCTGGGCAGGGGAAGTGTTTGCCATGTCCTCAACGGCCTCCTTTCTTGTCCTTGATGTGGCCCCGGAAGGTGCGGGTGGGGGCGAATTCCCCGAGCTTGTGGCCCACCATCTGCTCCGTCACGTAGACGGGCACATGGGATTTGCCGTTGTGGA
>JBEDHM010000133.1:0-4697 GCA_041174105.1 Cyanobacteriota bacterium
TTCCCGATTCTTTCTGCGCCACCGGCCGCATCGCCGGCAGGGGCCGCGCCCCCGCCGCCAACACCTGTCGGTTTTGGGCCGCCGTGTTGCGAAACAAGAGGGCATTGAAGCTGAGGCGATCGGAGAGGATCGCGATGTTGGCCCGATCCAGCAAGGCGGAGCCCCTCACCAGGCCCAGCGGGATCTCCTCCTCCCCGTGAAACGCCATCGACAGCACGGGGCTGCGTTGATCGGCACTATCACTGGTGGTGGAAAACGCCACCCGCACTCGCCCCTGCTCATCCAATAACTGCACCACCGGCGGTGGGCCGGCGGACGCTTGGCGTTGCCAGGTCGTGAACCAGCGCTGGGCCTCGGGATCATGACGATCCAGCAGGCGATGGGTGAGCTGCTCTTCCAGGGCCTGAAAGGTCCGCAGGCTGAGGCCCTGGACCTCGAAAATCCACCCCAGGGCAATGCTTTCCCGCGACAATCCCCGCGGGCCCAGACCTGGCAAAAAGGCCACGCCGGCGCGGTGGGCCAGGCCCGCACCCAGGCTGGCATCGATAAACAAATCAGCCCCAAGCGAACCGAATCGCTGCGACTGGAGCACACACAACCGCTCGCCCTCCTTGGCCGTCCCCACCTGCGCCGCCCGGGGATACACAGCAATGCCCTCCCGTTTCAGGGCTGCAGCAAAGGAGCGACTGGCCCGGCGGGGATCCACGGCGATGTCCTGCACGCCGGTCAGCCGCAGAAAGCGCTGATACAGATCCGATGACGGAGCAAAGGGGGGCAGCAAGCCCGCCATGTCCTGCGGGACCTGGTTGCGATCGAGGTAGGACAAACCCGAGCGGGCAATCGTGCCCCCCAGCCCCAGGCGCGTATCGCCATCGGTGACCAGCGCGATGCGGGGGCGAGGGATTCCGGCAAGCTGGCGCAGCGTTCGGTGCAGCTCCAGTGCCGTCATCAGCCCGGCGGGTTCATCGCCGTAGACGATCACATCAAAATGGCGCGCACCCCGTCGCCGGCAAGGCATGAGCAGCTGGTGGCGCACCGGCTGGAACGCGGGCTGGATCCAGGACTGGATCAGTGCTGGCGCGGATGGTGCTGGCAGGGCGGGTGCTGGCGGGGCCGGTACTGCGCTCAAACGGGGGGCCAAGCACTGGAGCCAGGCTAGGGCGGCCCTGCTGGTGGGATCGCTGCTGCTTTGGGCCCCACTGGCCAGGGCAAACCCGGCCCCCAGCCAGGGCCTCGGGGTGTGGTTCACCACCGTGGACAGCCAGGTGCTGTTCAACCCCGAGGAAACCGAAACCGCCCTCGCCTTTCTGGAGCACAACGGCTTTCGCCGGGCCGCCGTTCCCCTCTACACCGGGGGTTACCTCTATTGGCCCGCCGCCCCCGAACACAACGGCCTGGGCGTGCCACTGGACCCACGCCTCGGCAGCCCCACCCGCACGCGGGAGCTGCTAACGGCGCTGGGGCAGCGGGGATTGGAGCGCGTGGGCTGGCTGGAATTTGGCCTGATGGCCCCCGCCGATGCACCCTGGCTCCAGGGCCGCCCAGACCTGCTCCTGCAGGACAGCCAGGGTTCCAGCCTGTGGCAAGAGAGCCCCGGTCTTGATCGGGCGTGGCTCAATCCCGCCGTACCCGCCGTGCAGGACGCCCTGGTGAACCTGGTAGTGGATGCCTGCACCAGGCTGCCCCTGGATCTGATCCAACTCGACGACCACCTGGGCTACCCGGTGCGCTTTGGCTACGACCCCACCACCTTGGCCCTGTGGCAACAAACTGCCCAAGGGGCCGCCAATCCCCGTCCCGATCCGAGCGATTCAGCCTGGATCGACTGGCGCAGCCAGCAGGTCACGGCGCTGCTGGCGCGGATCCGCACCGCCATGGCGAGCCAATGCCCCCGGGTGAAGCTCTCGGTGGCACCCAACCCCCAGGACTTTTCCAAGGCGAACTACCTGGCCGACTGGAGTCAGTGGATCCAGCAGGGATTGGTGGATGAACTGGTGGTGCAGATCTACCGCAACGATCCCGCCCGCTTGGCCTGGGAATTGGCCCAGCCAAGCCTGCAGGCCGCCCGCCGCCAGGTGCCGGTGCGCCTAGGCCTGCTTGCCGGTCTCAAACACCAACCCCAGGACCCCAACGTTTTGAAGAGGCAATTGGCCATGGCCAACGGGGCAGGCATCGCCGGCATCGACCTGTTCTTCTATGAATCGGCAAGGCGCCATTTCCCCGCCCCAAGCCAATCCACCATCCCTACCCTCCCAGCAACCGGTTGGGCCGCCAAAACCCGTGTGGACGCAACCCCTCCCCGACCTGCTGGCGGCCCTGGGATCAACGGAGGCGGGCCTCAGTGAGCAGCAGGCGGCCCAGCGCCTGCGGCAGCAGGGCCCCAACAGCCTGGCGGGCCGCTCCCAAGCCAGCGCCAGCCAGTTGCTGCTGCGCCAATTCACCAGCCCCATCATCCTGATCCTGGTCGGGGCGGCCGTTCTTTCGTTTGCGCTCGATTCGTTCACCGATGGCGTGATCATCCTGGTGATCGTGCTGGTGAGCGGCCTGTTGGGCTTTTGGCAGGAGCACGGCGCCGCCCGAGCCGTGGAGCAGTTGCTGAAAACCGTGCAACTCACCACCCGGGTACTGCGCCAGGGCGAGCCCATCACCATCCCATCGCAGGAGGTGGTGATCGGGGACGTGGTGATGCTCTCGGCTGGGGTGAGCTTGAGCGCCGATTGCCGGGTGATCCGCGAGTGCGACCTCAGCGTCGACGAAGCAGCCCTCACCGGCGAGAGCTACCCCGTGAGCAAACACGCCGGTGTGGTGGCGGCCGGCACCACGCTCAACCAGCAAACCAACATGCTCCACCTGGGCACCCATGTGGTGAGTGGCACAGGGCTCGCACTGGTGGTGGCCACAGGCCGGGCCACCGCCTATGGCGCCATTGCCGATCGGCTGCGCCTGCGCAGCCCCGAAACGGAATTTGAACGGGGCGTGCGGCGATTCGGGCAACTGCTGCTGGAAATCACCCTGATCCTGATCGCCCTGATCTTTGCGTTCAATGTCTACCTCCACCGCCCAGTTGTCGACTCCTTTCTGTTTGCCCTGGCCCTGGGGGTGGGCCTCACCCCCCAATTGCTGCCGGCGATCATCAGCGTGAACCTGGCCCAGGGGGCCAAGCGGATGGCCCGGCGCCAGGTGATTGTGAAACGGCTCGCCGCGATCGAAAACTTCGGCAGCATGGATGTGCTCTGCGCCGACAAGACCGGCACCCTCACCGAAGGCTCTGCCCGGGTGCACACGGCGATCGCTGCCGATGGCACGGCGAGCCCGCGGGCCCTGTTCCATGCCTATGTGAATGCCCGATTTGAATCAGGCTTCGACAATCCGATCGATACGGCGATCCGCGCCCAGAACCTCGGCGATCTGGCGGGCTGGCAGAAACTGGATGAGCTGCCCTTTGATTTCAGCCGCAAACGCCAGAGCGTGTTGGTACGCCCAAGCGACAGCACGGCCCCCCTGCTGATCACCAAAGGGGCCCTGGCGAAGGTGCTGGAGGTGTGCGTCAACGGTGAAGCGGGCAGCCATGGGGAGCCGGGCCTTGGGGAAAGGCCGGCCCAGGAAGAGAAGCCCTTGGTGCCGATCGACGAGCTCAGGCCCGCCATTGAGGCGCGCTACCACGAGCTAAGTGAGCAGGGTTATCGCCTCTTGGGGGTTGCCATTCGCCGTGATGCCTTTAACGGCGTGATCCACCGCGACGCTGAGCACAGCATGACCTTCCTGGGCCTGGTCGTCCTGGAAGACCCGCTCAAGCCAGCGATCCAAGCCACCGTGGCCGAACTGGCCCAGATGGGCGTGCGGCTGAAGATGATCACCGGCGATAACGCCCTGGTGGCCGCCCGGGTGGGCCGCGAAGCCGGCCTGGCCAACCCCGAGGTGATCACCGGCAGCACCTTGCTTCACCTCAGCGATGCGGCCCTGCGCGTGCGCGCCGAACGCTGTGATGTGTTCGCCGAAGTGGAGCCGAATCAGAAGGAGCGGCTCATCGATGCCCTGCGCCAGGGCGGGCATGTGGTGGGATTCCTGGGCGATGGCATCAACGACGCGCCGGCCCTGCACACAGCCGATGTGGGCGTCTCGGTGCAGGGGGCCGTGGATGTGGCCAAAGAGGCAGCCGACATCGTGCTCCTGGATCAGGAGCTGGCGGAGTTGGCCTCTGGAATCCGCGAAGGCCGCCGCACCTTTGCCAACACGCTCAAGTATGTGTTCATGGCCACCAGTGCCAATTTCGGCAACATGTTTTCGATGGCTGGGGCCTCGTTGCTACTGCCATTTCTACCGCTATTGCCCAAGCAGATCCTGCTCACCAATCTGCTCACCGATCTGCCCGAGATGACCATCGCCACCGACCGGGTGGACACCGATTGGATCGACCGCCCCAGGCGCTGGGACATCGGCTTCATCCAGCGCTTCATGCTCACCTTCGGGCTGGTGAGTTCGATCTTTGATTACCTCACCTTTGGGCTTTTGCTCTGGCTGTTGCACAGCAATCCAGCCCAATTTCGCAGCGGCTGGTTTGTGGAATCGGTGGTATCGGCAGCCACGATCGTGTTGGTGGTGCGCACCCGGGGCCCGCTCTGGCACAGCCGACCCTCCAGGCCCTTGGTGGCGGCCACCACGGTGGTCGTGCTCAGCGCGGTCTGCCTGCCTTACAC
>JBEDHM010000134.1:0-5325 GCA_041174105.1 Cyanobacteriota bacterium
GCCGGTGTTGTGGATGTCGTCGTTGGTGAGGTTGGCGCGATCCACGGCCTTGGCACCACCGCTACAGGCGGTCACCAGGGTCAGGCACAGCGCCAGCACGAGGGCCAGCAGAGGACGAAAACGCATGGGAGAACGCCGCAGAGACGGTGGTTAGGAACTGGGCTTCGGCGGATCCTACCGGTGCAAAACCCTGATTCCCCGTACGATGTCGCGGCTCTCAACAACCTGTATGCAGAGGCGTTGAAAAGCGCCGATGCAGCCCTCCCCCTTTGAGAAGCACGCCTCGAGAGATGAGCCTCACTTCCGACCAGCAATCCAGCTTGAGCCTCCAACTCCAGCAGCTCCAAGCCCTCGGCGATGCCCTCCAAGGCGACCCTGACGCCCTGCTGGAACTGTTGCGCCAGCTCGAGCAACTGCACCGCACGATCCAGGACGGCCCCTTCCGCTCCAGCCTGCCCTCGGATCGCAACCAACTGTTTGAGCTGCTGCAAACGATGGAGCGCAGCGGTGGCTGGCCCTACATCCCCCGACTGCAACTGCGCACCTTTATGGATCTGCTGCAGCGGGATTCCGATCCCGACAACCACCCCCTGGCGGCCTGATCGCCGTGAGTAGCTGATGGGCAATGGCGAGCTTGGAAGCCGGCCCCAGGCTGGTTTCCTGGCCCCCGGGGCCGAGCAAGCAGCCGCGGTTGGTGGGGCTGCCAAAGCCGGCACCTGGCTGATCAATCGGATTGGCAAACAGCCAGTCGCAGCCTTTGGCGGCGAGTTTTTGCCGCGCCTCAGCCAGGCCATCGCCTGATTGGGCCGCAAATCCCAGGATGGTTTGCCCGGGGGAGCGCTGGGCCACCAAAGCGGCCAGCAGATCGGGCACCTGCTGCCAACCATCGGCCAGGGCAGCCCCCAGCTCGGCCTTACCCAACTTGCGCGCCGAGGGCTGGGCCCGGCGGTGATCCGCCACCGCCGCCGCCATCGCCAGGACATCCGCCTGGGGCTGGGCGGCAGCGAGGGCCTCTCCCATCTCGGCGGCTGTTTGCACCGGGAGGCAGGTCAACCCCTCCAGCAAGACCGGATTCAGCGGCAATGGGCCATGCACCAGCTGCACAGAGGCACCCCGCAAGCGGGCAGCCTGGGCCATCAGCACCCCCATCAAACCGGTGCTGCCATTGCTGAGAAAGCGGGCTGGATCCAGGGGTTCGCGGGTTGGCCCCGCACTCACCAGCAACCGCAATCCCTGCCAATCCCGCTGCCAACCCCAGAGGGCCAAGGATTCCAGGGCAAGCAGCAACAGCTCCGGTTCGGCCATCCGCCCGGAGCCCAGGCGGTCACAGGCCAACAGGCCAGGGGCCGGGGCCAACGGCAGCACACGCTCAAAGCTGTGTAAGTGCTGCCAGTTGCGCTGCACCGGCTCGGCCTCCCACATCGACGTGTTCATCGCCGCTGCTGCAAGCACCGGCGCCTCGGTGGCCAGCAGGGTGCTCGCCAGGAGCGTGTCGGCCAGACCATGCACCCACCGGCCCAGGCTGGTGGCACTGAGGGGTGCCACCAGCACCAGCTCGGCCCATTCGGCCAGCTCCACATGCAAAGGGCGGGGGGCCTGATGGCTCCACTGGTCGGCGTCGAGGTAGCAGCGGTGCCGGCTCAACGAGGCCAAGGCCACCGGGCTCACCAGGGCCGCAGCACTGGCCGTGAGCACACAGCGCACCTCGGCCCCCTGCTGAACCAGCGCACTGACCAGCAGAGGGATCTTGACGGCAGCGATGCTGCCGCTGATGCCCACCAGGATGCGGCGGCCCGCCAGATCCGCCTGGGGTTCAGTCCTCATCAAAGGGTTCCTGATCCACCAGATGCACGTAGGGCCTGGCCAACTCCGGGCGATGGATCGCCAGGGCGCGCATCAGATGCCAATCCGCCAGGCCGTCAAAGGCGCTGGGGTAGTCGTCTTCTTCGAGGCGCTGGGCCAAGGCAGCCGTCGAGGCTTCGTCGAAGGCGGCGATCTGTTCCGGCGTGATCGACTCAGACATGGGGGAGCGAAGCGGCGACAACCTGGGGGGCAGGCTTTTGGAGATAATGGCCGAGCCCCAGGGCTCGTGCTTGCCACGAAGGGGCTTCCGGGGAATTAGCTCAGCTGGTAGAGCGCTGCGATCGCACCGCAGAGGTCAGGGGTTCGAGTCCCCTATTCTCCACTTTCACCATGCCAGATCCTAGGCAGGCTCTGGGATTGGCCCGATCAAGCTGCCGGCAGAAACTCCTCTGGGCTGAGGTCGGGGCGGCGAAGCAGGGCAAAGGCGGTGCCGGCATTGCCCCGGCAGAGGCGCAGCTCATCGTCGAGGTAGGTGATATCGAGCCAAGCCGGAAAGCTCTGGCCCACCTTCACGAGCAGTTCCAGCCGGTAGGGCCCCACACGGGGACCCATCCAGCCGCCGCGCTCAAAACGCACCGCGATGCGCTGAGGGCCAGCCAGCTCGAGATGGGCCACCACGCTGATGGCGGCCATCACCCCCAAGGGCCCCTTGAGGCGCAGCAGGTTCATGCCGCGGTTGGCCGCGGGGTCGAGCACCTGCAGGTTCTCCAGCACCGGTCCTTGCTTTAACCACGGCTGGGCGGAACTGCTCCAGCGCAACTCCCAGACACCGCGGAGCTGGCTGGCATCCACGCTGAGATCCGCCGGCTGGGACCGTTCCAACTGTTCCACCAAGGGGCCAACCCGGCTCGAACCGGGCGCGGTACGCAGCAGGGCGATCAGCTCCTCGCGGACCTGGGGTGCCGATGCCGTGCCCATGGATGGTCCTCAGGTCCGATTCAGCATGGCGAGCTTGGCCGGGTAGCGGCGCGCTCGGCAGCCAGCGAGCCCATTCCTATGGTCGAAAGATGGCGAAGCTGGGAGCCATCGCGATGGGGAGTTGGCAACTGTGGGCGGCGGGGGCCGCTGGATTCGCGGCCCTCACTGCCGTGCTGGCAAAAGTCGGGGTTGCAGGCATCGACAGCAACCTCGCCACCCTGCTGCGCACCGCCGTGGTTCTGGCTGGCCTGGGCGTGGTGCTCGCATTCAATGGACAACTGAATTGGTCTCAGGTCGTGGCCCTTCCGCCCACCAGCGTGGCGGCACTGGTGCTGTCGGGGCTAGCCACTGGGGCGTCGTGGCTTTGTTATTTCAGAGCTCTTCAGCTGGGTCCTGTTTCTGGGGTGGCCGCCATCGACAAGCTCAGCGTGGTGCTGGTGGCGGTGGTTGGGGCGCTGCTGCTGGGCGACCAGCTGGGCGCACGCGGCTGGATCGGCATCCTGTTGATGGGAGGGGGCGCTGTGTTGGTTGCCCTGCCTTAACTCGCCTAGTCTTGGCTCCATGAATTGGACCGCCGACGCCGAAGCCAAACTGAAGGAAGTGCCCTTCTTTGTGCGACCGGTGGTGCGCCGCAAAATTGAGGCTCTGGCGGCAGAATCCGGGCAAGAGCAGGTGGATGCAGGCTTTTACGAGCAGGCCAAGGCCCAGTTCGGCCAGAAGTAAACCGGCGATGGGGTAAAAGGGACATCACGAAAACCCTTTTCCATGTCGCAGTCGAAGCGTGAGCAGGTCGTGAGTCACCTGCGCTACATCCGCCAGGAGCTCCGCGAGATGCATCAGGGCGTCCAAGAAGATGGCCTGCTGCCTGAGGCCGGCGAAGTGAGGGGCGTGATGGCCCAGATGGAAGCCCTGCTGGAACTGCTGGAAGGGAAGTCGTCGCGCAAGAAAGACAGCGACGCCTGAGACCCAGCCAGAGGGAGCGCCAGGCCGCGTCAAGTGCGGCGGGGACGCTCCATCAAACGGCCAAAGCGGCATTGCTTGCCGCCTCTTTCACTGCTTTGGTGCGGCTTGTCCCCATCACCCAGCCCCGGCCTCGGCCAGGGCTTTTTTATTGGAATCCCCTATCGGTAGCGCTAGAAACCTGCCAAACCCCCAGAGATGGTGTAGACAGGGTGTGGCAGGGCTAGGGCCGGGTGATGGGGATCACCGCTAGTCCGCTTCCCTGCCCCCCTTTTTATCCGGTTTCGCTCAGGAACGGGGCTCGCATTCAACAGCAACCCAAGCCAGCCCGAACGCTGTGACTCCAGGATTGCCCAAGCGCCGCTATCAACAGACGCGCTTTCAGCAGCGGGTTGCCCAGGCCGTGAACGAACTGGAGACCTGGGCGTCCAACCCGTGGCGCAGGCTCTCGCTGCAGTGGATTGTGCTGCTGCTCAGCTTCAGCATCGGAGGGGCCATTGGCACGATCAGTGGCGCCTTTGCCAAGCTCGATCCCGTAGGTGCCCTGGTGTGGGTGGGTGCCCTGGAACTGGCGATCCGCGCCCGGGGGCCCCTGTTACGGCGCCAGGGCGATCGCCTGATCCTGCAATTGCTGGACATGGCGCGCATTGGCCTGCTTTACGGCCTCCTGCTCGACGGCTTCAAGCTGCTGTAGGCCTACGCCAGGGCGCTCAAAGCTCCGCCGCCAGCAGATAGAGCAAGGCCATGCGGATGGGAATGCCATTGCGCACCTGCTCTTCCACCAGGCTCCGCTCCGGATCATCCAGCAAGGCACCGGAGAGCTCTACGCCCCGATTCACCGGGCCCGGATGGAGCACAGGAACGGGCTGGCCGCAAAGGGCAAGGCGCCCATGGCTGAGACCGAACTGGCGGTGGTATTGATCCAAGGTGGTGAGCAGGTTTTGGCGCATGCGCTCTTTCTGCAGGCGCAGGGTCATCACCGCATCGGCACCGGGCAGGGCCTCCTCCAGGCTGCGCACCAGCGTCACCCGGCCCCGCTGCGGCACCGGATCGCTTGATTGGCCAGGGGGAGGGGCTGCCACAAACGCGGCAAAGGCATCGGGCAACAAGGTGGGCGGTCCGCAGAGCACCACATCAGCGCCGCAGGCCGTGAGAGCCCAGAGGTTGGAGCGAGCCACCCGCGAATGGAGCACATCGCCCACGATCACAATCCGCTTGCCCCGCAGGGCTGCGGGCGTGGGCGCCTCTGGGTTGAAGTGGCGGGCGAGGGTGAACAAATCCAGCAACCCCTGGCTGGGATGGCTGTGCAGACCATCACCGGCATTGAGCACCGCCACCCGCTCTCCGGCCTGATCCAGGTCGCGGGCTAGGCCCCCGGGCACCCCGGCGCATTGGTGGCGCACCACCAGCACATTGGCCCCCATGGCCACGTAGGTGCGGGCCGTATCCAGAAGGCTTTCCCCCTTGCTCAAGGAGCTTGAGGAGGGAGAGAAGCTCTGCACATTTGCAGAGAGCCGCTTGGCGGCCAGCTCAAAGCTGCTGCGGGTGCGGGTGCTGGGCTCGAAAAACAGACTGGTCATCAGC
>JBEDHM010000135.1:0-3247 GCA_041174105.1 Cyanobacteriota bacterium
AGACAGGAGTTGACCATTGCGATTGAGTGCCAGGCGCTTGGATTGCTGGCCTTGTTGGTGTTGGCTCTGATGGAGCTTTATCTCGACTGGTTCAACAGTCAATTTGTTTGGTTGGTGCCGCTGGTGCTCATTGCCGAGGAGGTGCTGGTGGCCCGCCGTTTCGGTCGCGTTTCATGATGGAGTGCGATCCTCTTCTGCCCTGCAATGGCCCCGATCCAGCGCCCTCCCTGCATCCTGGGGGTGGGCAAGAACTACCAAGACCATGTGGATGAGCTCAAGGGTGAGCGTCCCCAACATGCGGTGGTGTTCTACAAGAATCCGGCCTCCGTGATCGGCAACGGTGAGCCAATTGTGATTCCACCGATTGCCCGCACCGCCGAGCTGGGGGTGGATTACGAAGGCGAGCTGGCTGTGGTGCTGGGCCGGGATGCCCGCGATGTGCCTGAAGCCGATGCCCTGGAGGCGATTTCCCACCTGGCCGTGGCCAACGATGTGAGTCAGCGTTGGTGGCAGAAGCATACCGATGGTGGCCAGTGGTGTCGCGCCAAAAGTTTCGACACCTTCTGCCCCCTCAGTGAACCGGTGCCTCTCGATGCCGTGGCCGATCTTCAGAATCTTGCCCTGGAAACCCGGCTCAACGGGGAGCTGGTGCAGCAAGCCAATACCGGTTCAATGATCTTTTCGGTGGCCAATCTGATTGCCCAGCTCTCGAGCGGCACCACCTTGCTGGCCGGCACGGTGATTCTCACTGGAACTCCTGCTGGGGTGGGGATGGGCCGCCAACCCCAACGCTTCCTGCGCCATGGCGATTTGGTGGAGGTGTGGATCGAAGGCTTGGGTGTGCTGCGTAATCCGGTGGTTGCCGTGGATTGATCAATGCCAACCTTGTCTGGATGAGGGCGGCTTCCTAGGGCCTACTCGCCCTGACAGATTCGTATCGCGGAGACGTTGGGGCTCCCGATGGTCTTCAGTTTTGCCGTGCACTGGTTCAGTGTTTGGGCCCGCTTGGCGATCGGTCCTAGCGACACAGCAATCACCACGAGCGCGATCGTGCTGATGGCCGCCAGTACTGGATAGGCATGGGCTCGCACCATCTCTCTGGGCGTGAGCTTTTGTCCTTCGTGGTTGGCCATGCGATGGGCATTTGGTCTAAGAGCATTGTTGCAGCCCCACTAGCCCCAGGCAGCTGATGCCTGGTGCCAGAAGCGCGCAGCTGCTGTACTCCGAGCGGCGTTTTTTGCACCGAAGGGGTCTGCTCCAGAGTGACCTCTGGAAACAGGTCCACGAACTCAACGAGGGAGAAGGCGTCTTCCTGGTTTTCAAATCATGCCGCCACCGGGATCCTGACGCCTCAGCCACCCTTGCTCCAGTCGGCCGGGGGTTCGGGTTTGTCGGTGTCTTTCAGCGACGGGAAGGTGGTGCGGATGAAGCTCACCAGCTCTTGGCGCACCGCGGTGCGGAAGGCAGCGGCCGCCTCCGCATCCAGCACCGGATAGGCGGTGGGATGGCTGGTGCCCTCGGGGCGTAGGGGTTTCCAGTTGGTGGCTTGGCTGGCTTTGAGCGCCTCCAGGGGGGCGTCAAAATCAAAGGTCAGGCTGCGAGCGCTGGCGGCCACGTCCGCCACCCACTGCTCCCGCAGGGCCATCAGCTCCTTGGCCTTGAGGGTGTCGGGCAGGCCCAGCACGGGCTCGTAGTAGTCGAGGGCCCGCAGTTCTTCGGCGATCACGATCGCCCAGGCTCCTTCCTCACCCGCGGCCAGACCCAAGGCCGGAGCAGCTTCCAGCATGGCGTTGTGGAAAAGGCTCAGCCACTGGTAGTAGGCCTTCTCCTGGGTGGCCTTTTTGGTGGAACCTTTGCCGCTTTGCCGTTTGGGCAGCAGGTTTTCGGCCTTGCGCAGGAACACCCGATCCTCCCGTTCGAGATTGATCGCCCCCCAGCGCTGGCGGTATTCCCAGAGCTCTTCGTATTTGCGCACCTCTTCGGCACTCCAGCCCAGCGCCTTGAGTTCCTCACCCCGACTTGCTTCGTCCTTGGCCACCAGTTGCGTTGCTGCAATCGGAGGCAGCGTAGTGGTCAGCCCAGGGCCTGCTTGAGCGCCAGCAGCCCAAACACGAGGAACAGCCCGCCGCTCAGTTGATAGAGCAGGCGCTCATTCACCCGTTGGCCCATCCACTGGCCCGCATTCACGGCCAGCGCCGTGACCAGCCCATGGCCCACCAGGGCTCCGGCCAGCAGCGCGGCAAAGCCAAAGCCAGGGGCGGTGGCCAGAAACACCGTGGCGAACTGGGTGCGATCACCCAGCTCGGCGATGAACACCAGCACAAAGGCTTCCCAGATCACGCCCCAGGCGGAGGTGAAGCGCTGGCCTGCTTCGGCCGCATTCACGGTGGCTTCAGCCTGTTCGGCTTCCTCCTCGGCGGCATCGCTGCCCATGCCTTGGGCATCGAGCAACAGCTTCAACCCGAACCCCCCAAACAGCACCGCCGCGATCCAGGGCACGCTGGCGGCCGGCATCAGCTCCTTGGCGCCGTAGCCCAGGGCCAACGAGAGCACGGTGACCGCCGCCAGGGCCGCAAAAGCTCCCACAAACACCCAGCTGCGCCGGTGACGCGTGGCCAGGATCAGCGCCATGAAGAAGGTTTTGTCGCCCAGTTCGGCCAGGGTGATCGCCGAGAGGCTCGAGCCGAAGGCGGCTAGGGCTGGATCGTGGGCGGGGGTCACGCGCCGACTGCCGGAAACAACACCATCATCGGTTCAACGGCCCAGCCCCTTCCATCCGGCCAGATGGGAGGCGGCAGCGGAGCGGGCCAGGGCCCGGGCCGCCGGCAGGGCCGGTTCGAGTTGGTCGGAGCTAAAGGGCGGCAGCGATCGACTCCGCAGCCAGGCGCCCCAGCGAAATTCGTGGAAAGGGATCAACGGTTCGGCGTCGATCACCTTTTCTTTTTTGAGTTTCCACACCAGGCTGCGGTAGGGATCGTCCTGCAGGCCCGTGAGCTGGCGGGGTAGGGCCGCCGGATCCAACGGACCTAACCCGCGGCCGTCATAGAGGTAGAGCCAGCCCAGGCGCTGCATCGCAGCCAGTACCTCGCGGCGATCGTCGACGTCGAGCTGCAGCGCCACATAGCCAAAGGCCGTGGCCGTGGGATCGATTTCGATCAGGGCCCTGAGCCGGTGGTGGCGATCCACCATCCACACCGCCCCACTGCGGCTGCGCACCAGGGGAACGGGTTTGCTGCCGAGGTAGTCG
>JBEDHM010000136.1:0-6238 GCA_041174105.1 Cyanobacteriota bacterium
TCCACAACGGCAAATCCCATGTGCCCGTCTACGTGACGGAGCAGATGGTGGGCCACAAGCTCGGGGAATTCGCCCCCACCCGCACCTTCCGGGGCCACATCAAGGACAAGAAAGGAGGCCGCTGACGCTATGGCAAACACACCGTCCAACCAGGCCCTTGCCCACGGCCGTTTCATCCGTGGCTCCGCCTCCAAGGTGCGCCGGGTTCTCGACCAGATCCGCGGCCGCAGCTATCGCGAGGCGCTGATCATGCTCGAGTTCATGCCCTACCGCTCCACCGGCCCCATCACCAAGGTGTTGCGGTCCGCTGTGGCGAACGCCGAGCACAACCTGGGCCTTGATCCCGCCACCTTGGTGATCAGCCAGGCCAACGCCGACATGGGTCCGTCCCTGAAGCGTTTCCGCCCCCGCGCCCAGGGTCGCGCCTACGCGATCAAGAAACAGACCTGCCACATCAGCATTGCTGTGGCTCCTTCCGCCTGACCCCGAGGACACCGACCGATGGGACACAAGATCCATCCAACCGGCCTGCGCCTGGGGATCACCCAGGAACACCGCTCGCGTTGGTACGCCCCAAGCAAGACCTATCCGACCCTCCTTCAGGAGGATGATCGGATTCGCAAGTTCGTGCACAAGAAGTACGGCGCTGCCGGCATCAGCGATGTGCTGATCGCCCGCAAGGCCGACCAACTGGAAGTCGAACTCAAAACCGCCCGCCCCGGGGTGCTCGTTGGCCGCCAGGGCAGCGGCATTGAGGAGCTGCGCGCCGGCATCCAAAAAACCCTCGGCGATGCCAACCGTCAGGTGCGCATCAACGTGGTGGAGGTCGAGCGGGTGGACGCCGACGCTTTCCTGCTGGCTGAGTACATCGCCCAGCAACTGGAGAAGCGGGTGGCCTTCCGCCGCGTCATGCGGATGACCGTGCAGCGGGCCCAACGGGCTGGCGTGCTCGGCCTGAAAATCCAGGTGAGCGGGCGCCTCAACGGCGCTGAAATCGCCCGGACCGAATGGACCCGCGAAGGTCGTGTGCCCCTGCACACCCTGCGCGCCGACATCGACTACGCCACCAAGTTGGCCAGCACCACCTATGGGGTGTTGGGCATCAAGGTGTGGGTGTTCAAAGGCGAGGTTCTCCCTGGCCAGAAAGAACAGCTGCCCGTGGGTGCAGCTCCCCGTCGGCGGACCAGCCGGCAGCCCCAACAGTTCGAAGACCGCTCCAATAAGGAGTGATCAGGAGGCCGAATCATGCTGAGTCCTAGACGCGTCAAATTCCGTAAGCAGCAGCGGGGCCGTATGCGCGGCACCGCTACCCGCGGAAACACCATTGCCTTCGGGCAATTTGCCCTGCAGGCCCAAGAGTGTGGCTGGATCACATCCCGCCAGATCGAAGCCAGCCGCCGGGCCATGACCCGCTCCGTCAAACGGGGCGGCAAGATCTGGATCCGGATCTTCCCCGACAAGCCCGTCACCATGCGCCCCGCCGAAACCCGGATGGGTTCTGGTAAGGGCAACCCAGAGTTCTGGGTGGCTGTGATCAAGCCCGGTCGCATCCTGTTCGAGATGGGGGGTCCTGAAATCACCCCCGAAATCGCCAAGGAAGCCATGCGCCTGGCCCAGTACAAGCTGCCCGTGAAGACCAAGTTCATCACCCTGAGCGATCAGGAAGCGGATGAAACTTTGGCCGCCTCTGGTCAAACCGCCGCAGTGGAGTCCTGACCATGGCCCGACCCAACATTGCCGACGTGCGCCAGCTCTCTGGCGAAGCGATTGCTGAACAAATCGACGCCACCCGTCGGGAGCTGTTCACCCTTCGCTTTGAGCAGGCCACGCGCCGGCTTGAAAAGCCTCACCGTTTCAAGGAAGCCCGCATCAAGCTGGCCCACCTGAAGACGGTGCAGCAGGAGCAGCAGCGCTCCGCCACCCCGGCTGATTCAGCCTCCTGATACCCCCCTCTAGTCCCATGGCACTCAAGGAAAGGGTCGGAACCGTCGTCAGCGACAAGATGGACAAAACGGTGGTGGTGGCGGTGGAAAACCGCTTCCCCCATCCCATCTATCAAAAGACGGTCAGCCGCACCTCCCGCTACAAAGCCCACGACGAAGCCAACAGCTGCCGTGTGGGTGACCGGGTTCGGATCACCGAAACCCGCCCCCTCAGCCGCACCAAACGCTGGACCGTGGCCGAGGTTCTCACCAGCACCACCGCCGGTTGAGGAGAGCACCCCAATGATTCAACAAGAGACCTACCTCAACGTCGCTGACAACAGCGGCGCCAAGCGCATCCAGTGCATCCGGGTGCTCGGCACCAACCGTCGCTACGCCCACGTGGGCGATGTGATCGTGGCTGCCGTCAAAGACGCCATGCCCAACATGGGCGTCAAAAAATCGGATGTGGTGAAGGCCGTGGTGGTGCGCACCAAGGCCACCCTGCGCCGTGACACCGGCAACTCGATCCGCTTTGACGACAACGCCGCGGTGATCCTGTCGGGTGACAACAACCCCAAGGGCACCCGCGTGTTTGGCCCGGTCGCCCGTGAATTGCGCGAACGCAACTTCACCAAGATCGTGTCCCTGGCTCCGGAGGTGATCTGAAATGGCCACCGCAACACCAAAAGCCAAGCCCCAGGTCCGCACCAAGATGCGGATCAAAAAAGGAGACACCGTTCAGGTGATTTCCGGCAAGGACAAGGGCAAAACCGGCGAAGTGCTTCGCACCCTGCCCTACGAAAACCGTGTGCTGGTGCAAGGGATCAACCTGCGCACCCGTCACGTCAAGCCCACCCAAGAAGGGGAAAGCGGCCGCATCGTGACCGAGGAAGCCTCCGTGCATGCCTCCAACGTGATGCTGTATTCCACCACCAAAAACGTGGCCAGCCGCGTTGAAATCGTGGTGGAGAAGGACGGCACCAAAAAGCGCCGCCTCAAAAAGACCGGCGAAATCCTGGATTGAGGGTGAGGGCCCCTGGCCCCTGCCCGGTATCCGGATCAACCCGATCCATCGACACCTGCTTTTCTCTTTCTCTCTCGCGTTTTCCCTGTCCGCCTTCTGACCCCGACCAGAAGCGCACCCCCCTTTCCCCGTCATGTCTCTGAAACAGCGCTACCGGGAGACGATCCAGCCCAAGTTGCTGAAGGATCTCAATCTCTCCAACGTTCACGAAGTCCCCAAGGTGCTGAAAGTCACCGTGAACCGGGGTCTTGGTGAAGCGGCCCAAAATGCCAAGGCCCTCGAGGCCTCGATCGAAGAGCTCGGCACCATCACCGGTCAAAAAGTGGTGGTCACCCGGGCCAAGAAGGCCATCGCAGCCTTCAAGATCCGCGAGGGCATGCCCATCGGTGTTGCCGTCACCCTGCGGGGCGACCGGATGTACGCCTTCCTGGAGCGCCTGATTCACCTGGCTCTACCCCGCATCCGCGACTTCCGCGGCGTGAGCCCCAAGAGCTTCGACGGCCGGGGCAATTACACCCTTGGAATCCGCGAACAAATCATTTTCCCCGAAATCTCGTTCGACAAGATCGATGCGATCCGGGGGATGGACGTCACGATCGTGACCAACGCCCGTAACGACGAAGAGGGCCGGGCCCTCCTCCGCGAGATGGGAATGCCGTTCCGCAGCAACTGAGCCCTCTTCGGACCCGACCATGGCCAATCACGACCCGATTTCCGACATGCTCACCCGCATTCGCAATGCGAGTGAGAAACGTCACGAGACCACCAAGATCCCCGCGTCACGGCTGGTGCGCAACGTCGCCAACGTGCTTCAACAGGAAGGCTTCATCGCCGCCATCACCGAAGAAGGTGAAGGCGTGGCGAAGCAACTGGTGCTCGAGCTGAAGTACAGCGGCAAGCACCGCCAGCCCACCATCCGCTCCGTGCAGCGGGTGAGCAAGCCAGGCCTGCGCATCTACAAGAACAATCGTCAGCTGCCCAAAGTGCTGGGCGGCCTCGGTGTGGCCATCATCTCCACCTCCAAAGGAGTGATGAGCGACCGCGACGCCCGCAAACAGGGCGTCGGTGGCGAAGTGCTCTGCTACGTCTACTGATCCTGGGAGATTGATCCATGTCTCGTATTGGTAAAGCGCCGATTCCCCTCCCCGACAAGGTGAGTGTCAGCCTCAATGGCCTGGCCGTCACCGTGAAGGGCCCCAAGGGTGAACTCAGCCGCACCCTGCCTGAAGGGGTGCAAATCTCCCAGGACGGCAACACCCTGGTGGTGAGCCCCAGCAGTGAAACCCGTCGCTCCCGTGAGCGCCACGGTCTCTGCCGCACGCTCGTCGCCAACATGGTGGAAGGTGTGAGCCAGGGTTTCACCCGCAAGCTTGAGATCGTTGGCGTGGGCTACCGCGCTGCCGTTCAAGGCAAAAAACTTGTGGTGAATGCCGGCTACAGCCACCAGGTGGAAATGGTTCCCCCCGATGGCGTCACCTTCGCGGTCGAAGGCAACACCACGGTGTTTGTCTCCGGTGCCAACAAGGAACTGGTCGGCAACGAAGCTGCCAAGGTGCGCGCGATTCGTCCGCCCGAGCCCTACAAGGGCAAAGGCATCAAGTACGAGGGTGAACGCATCCTGCGTAAGGCCGGTAAGACCGGTAAGAAATAAGGTCTGCCCCAGCGCCCGTACCCTGTATCGCCATGTCATCCCCATCCCGCAAACAGCAGACCCAGAAGCGGCACCGCCGCCTGCGTCGCCATCTCGCCGGCACCGCCGAACGTCCCCGTTTGGCCGTGTTCCGCTCCAACAACCACATCTACGCCCAGCTCATCGACGACGCTGCCCAGAACACCCTCTGTGCAGCCTCAACCCTCGATAAGGATCTGCGCACCAGCCTCGACACCAGTGCCACCTGCGACGCTTCCGTTGCCGTGGGTGCCCTGGTCGCCAAGCGTGCCCTTGCCAAGGGCATTCAGCAGGTGGTCTTCGATCGCGGCGGCAACCTGTACCACGGCCGGGTGAAAGCCCTGGCAGATGCCGCCCGGGAAGCGGGCCTTCAGTTCTGATCCTGCTCTCACCATGACCGAAACCAACGATCAAGTTCAGTCCAACGACATCCCGGCAGCGTCCGACGTCCCTGCAGCGGCCGAAGGCCAGCAGGAACGCCGCGGTGGTCGGGGCGAAGGCCGGGGCGGCGACCGCCGCGGCGGCGGCCGGGGCCGCGGTGGCGACCGCCGCGGCCAGGAGCGTGACTCCGAATGGCAAGAACGGGTGGTCCAAATCCGCCGCGTTTCCAAAACCGTGAAAGGCGGTAAAAAAATGAGCTTCCGGGCCATCGTTGTCGTCGGCAACGAACGTGGTCAGGTGGGCGTGGGTGTCGGCAAGGCCGGCGACGTGATCGGTGCCGTTCGCAAGGGCGTGGCCGATGGCAAAAAGCACCTGGTGAAGGTGCCCCTCACCCGCCACAGCTCGATCCCCACCCTGAGCAATGGTCGCGATGGCGCCGCCAGCGTGCTGATCCGTCCCGCTGCCCCGGGTACCGGGGTGATCGCGGGCGGTTCGATCCGCACGGTGCTCGAACTGGCCGGGATCAAAAACGTGCTGGCCAAGCGCCTGGGTTCCAAAACCCCGCTCAACAACGCCCGCGCCGCGATGGAAGCCCTGGCTGGCCTTCGCACCCACAAGGAGACCGCCAATGAGCGGGGTATCTCCCTCGAGCAGATCTACTCCTGAGGTTCCCCATGACGCTCAATCTCCAAACCCTCAAGGCCAACCCCGGCGCCCGGCGCCGCAAGTTGCGCAAAGGCCGTGGCATTGCTGCAGGCCAAGGCGCCAGTTGCGGTTTCGGCATGCGTGGTCAGAAGTCGCGGTCGGGTCGTCCCACCCGCCCCGGCTTCGAAGGCGGCCAGATGCCCCTCTACCGGCGCATCCCCAAGCTCAAGCACTTTGAGTTGGTGAATCAGAAAGAATTCACCGTGATCAACGTGGCCAAGCTGGCCGACCTCAAAGCCGGCTCCACCGTGAACCTGGATTCCCTGGTGAAAGACGGCATCGTCACCAGCCCCAAACACCCCCTCAAGGTGCTGGGCAACGGTGAGCTGAGCGTCAAACTCACGGTTCAGGCCTCCGCCTTCACCGCCAGCGCCCGCACCAAGATTGAGGCCGCCGGCGGCAGCTGCGAAATCATCTGATTCCCGCTTGCGCGCGAACCCTGGGGCCCCTGAGCCCTGGAGCCTTGCTCGCCCCAATCCCCTCCTCGCCCTAAGGTCTGAGCCGTCTGTCTGTCCCTGGGGGTACACCTCGGGT
>JBEDHM010000137.1:0-4562 GCA_041174105.1 Cyanobacteriota bacterium
GGCATGGGCATGCCGGGGATGACCACGAGCCTGGAGGCGCTCAAAACGGCCCGCGATTTCGATCGGCCTTCATCGAGCAGATGATTCCGCATCACCGCATGGGCGTGATGATGGCCTCCCACGCCGAATGGAACACCCAGCACCCGCAGCTGCGTGAACTCGAAGCCGCGATGGTCCGGGTGCAGAGCCAGGAGATCGAGCAGATGGCCCAGTGGTATCGCCAGTGGTTCGGCGGCTCAGGCGGCTGAGGGCTTCTGGCCGCCACAGTCCTCCCAGCGGCTGAGCAGGCCATGGAGTTCGGTGTGCAGATCGCGCAGGGCGGCGATCTTCTGCTCGATCTCGCCCGCCTTGCTGCGGATCGTCGCCTGCAGCGAGGCGCAGGTGCACACGCCTGAACGCCGGGATTCCAGGATCTGGGTCACATCCTGGAGCGGAATGTCCATGGCCTTGAGGGTGCGGATCAGGGTCAGCTCGGCGAACACCGCATCGCTGAACAGGCGATAGCCGCCCTCACTGCGGCTGATCGGATGGATCAGTCCCTCATCGCAGTAGAAGCGGATGGTCTTGACGGTGAGGCCGGAGCGCTCAGCCACCTCACCGATCTTCAAGGGCGCCGCCACCACCACTTGACTCTCCACCTACAGGAGGCTCCATCCTACCGGCAGGTACTCCCGAATCCGTTCCATGCGATCCCCTCTCCTGGTTCTCGCGGCCCTGGCTGGCCTGCTGGCTCCGGCGGCCCAGGCCCAGATGGATCCCCACCAGCACCACCGGATGATGGCCCCGGCCCCGGCCGCGGGGGGCGCACCGGCCTCGGCTCCGGTCGCCGCGCCGATGGACCACAGCGCCCACACCCATGACGTGGGCCCGGCCGGCAGCACCTACGACCTGCGCTTCATCGACGGCATGGTGCAGCACCACACCGGTGCCCTGCGCATGAGCGAGTTCATGTTCAACATCGGCCAACCCGGTGTGGGGGCCCTGGCCCGAACGATCTGGCGCGACCAGGCCCAGGAGATCCGGGCGATGGGACTGTGGCGTAAGGCCTGGTACCCCCAGGCCCCCGTGTACCCCGTGGCGCTGGCAGCGGGCGGCGACCCCAGCAGCCTCAGCGGGCTCACGCGCATGAGCCAGGCCCAGATCGACGGCATGCGGATGATGGGCGAAGGCCCCACCAAGGACAACCGGGTGGTGTGGTTCCTCGAGGGCATGATCGAGCACCACGGCGGGGCGCTGATGATGGCCCACGACGCGCTGGCCAAGAGCACCAACCCAACGATCCGGCGCTTTGCCCGCGGGGTGATCGTGGCCCAGCGCGCCGAGATCATGGAACTGCGGCGGATGCTGGCCCTCGAGGGTCTGCGCAAGCCGGAGTACCGGAAGTACGACGCTCTGTTCAACCTGTAAGTGAGCAGCATCTACCCCTGAGGCCAATGGGAGCACCACCATGACCACACACCAGGCCTGCCATCACCACAACCATCCACCCCAGGCCCCCAGCGGCTCGGGCATGGCCAAGGATCCGATCTGCGGCATGGTGGTGCCCGTAGCCACGGCCCTCTCCACCCAGCGCGGTGGGCGCAGCTATTACTTCTGCAGCCAAGGCTGTTTGCAGACCTTTCTGAATCCCGACCGTGAGCTGCAGGTCATGCGGCGCCGGGTCGGCTTTGTGATCGGCGGGGTGCTGGCTCTGGCGCTGTTGCGGGCCGGTGCCTTCCTCGCCCTGGCGGCGGGGATCAGTCTGGTGTCCTGGGCTCCCATTCCGGCGCTCCCCTGGATGAGCTGGGGGATGTGGCTGTTTCTCCTGGCCACGCCTGTGCAGATCATCGGTGGCTGGTCGTTTTATCAGGGCAGCTGGGCGGCGCTTCAACGCCGGGCGCTCAACATGGATGTGCTGATCGCCTTGGGCACCTCCGTCGCCTACCTCTACAGCGTGGTGGTGGTGTTCGCACCCAGCTGGCTACCGGTCGGCGTCAATCAGCGCGACGTCTACTTCGAAGTCTCGGCGGTGGTGATCGCCTTCGTGCTGATGGGCAAATACATGGAGGAGATCATCAAGAAACGCTCATCAGCCGCCGTACGCAAGTTGCTGGACCTGCAACCCGCTACGGCCACGGTGATCCGGGACGGCATGGAGATGACCATCCCGGCCGACGCCATCGCCCTCGGCGAGACAGTGCTGGTGCGCCCGGGCGAGAAGATCCCCGCTGATGGCGTGGTACAGGAGGGCAGTTCCTCTGTCGACGAGTCCCTGCTCACCGGTGAATCCCTGCCCGTGAGCAAGCTGGCCGGGGCGGAGCTGATCGGTGGCACCGTGAATGGCCTGGGCCTGCTGCGCTTTCACACCACCCGGGTGGGTGCCGACACCTCGCTGGCGCAGATCATCCGCATCGTCGAGGAGGCCCAGGCCAGCACCGCCAGCGTGCAACGCCTGGCCGATCAGGTCACGGCCTGGTTCGTTCCGGCCGTGGTGGTGGTGGCCGTTGCCGCCCTGATCCTGTGGACCTTGGCCGGACAGTTCAGCAGTGGTCTGCTGGCGTTCATCGCCGTGTTGGTCATTTCCTGCCCCTGCGCCCTGGGCATCGCCACACCGGCGGCGTTGATGGTGGGGGTGGGCAAGGGCGCCGACCTAGGCATCCTGATCCGCAGCGGTGAGGTGCTGGAGCGTGTCGAGAAGCTCACCACCGTGGTGTTCGACAAGACCGGCACGCTCACCCTGGGCAAACCGGTGCTCACCGATCTGGAACCTGTGGCGACCGTGTCGCAGCAGGAGGTGCTGCAGCTTGCTGGTTCGCTGGAACATGGCTCGGAACATCCGCTGGCGGCCGCGATCGTTGATGCCGTTGCGATGCGCCAGTTGGAGCTGCTGCCGCTGGAGCAATTCGAGGCCCAGGTGGGAGAGGGGATCACGGCCCGCCTGGGCGGAAGTGCCGTCTGGTTCGGCAACCGTTCCCTGGCGAGCCGCTTCCTGCCCCAACTTCCAGAGCTTGTGCAGGGCCAGCTCGCTGAGCTCGAGGCCCAGGGCAAAACCGCCATGATTCTGGGCCGCGGCGATCAGGTCCTGGGCGTGATCGCCGTGGCGGACACGGTCAAACCCCAAGCCCGGCAAGCAGTCGACCTGCTGCGGCGCCGCGGTGTGCGGGTGGTCATGCTCAGCGGCGACAACCGCACCACGGCCAAGGCCATTGCCCAGCAGGTGGGCATCGAGGAGGTGATCGCCGAGGTGCGCCCCGCGGATAAGGCGGGAACGATCAAGGCCCTGCAGCAGGCGGGCCAGGTGGTGGCGATGGTGGGCGATGGCGTCAACGACGCGCCGGCCCTGGCCACGGCCGACATCGGTATCGCCATCGGCTCCGGTTCCGATGTGGCCAAGGAGGCGGGTGACATCATCCTGATCCGCAACGACGTGCGTCTGGTGGTGAGTGCGATCGGCCTGTCGCGGGCCACGATGCGCAAGATCCGCCAGAACCTGTTCTGGGCTTTCATCTACAACAGTTTCGGGGTTCCGATCGCAGCACTGGGGTGGCTCAACCCGATGATCGCGGGGGCCGCGATGGCCCTGAGTTCGCTGTCGGTGATCGTCAACTCCTCGCTGCTACGGCGGTACCGAGCGGCTTGATCCAGGGAATCTGCAGTAGCAGGTCATACGACTTCATTGTTATTCAGACCCATGTCTGCCCAATTCGACTCCTAAGCAAAAATCCCATGGCCACTCCCTTCTTTCTCTCCCATTGGTCGCCACGGCGCCGGTCCAAGATCGCTCTCTACGGCTTTCTCTTTGTGGCAGGCTTCTATCTCTTGAAGGAGCACACTGCTCACACATTGGGAGCGCTTCCCTACCTGGTGTTTCTGGCTTGCCCACTGATGCACATCTTCATGCATGGCGGGCATGGGCACGGCCATCAAGGCACTTCGGAAGGGTCTGACGCAGGATCAACCACAACCACTAACTCATGATGAACCAAACCGGCACCTCAGCCTATGGCCTCTGGGGATTGGCGGCGGTGAATGCTGCAGTATTCATCTTCTTTGCCTTCAGCTTTTTCAAGCCAAAGACGCAGCGTGACTGGCGGAGCTTTGGCGCTTTCAGCGCCTTCCTGGTTGCCTTGTTCGCCGAGATGTATGGGTTTCCCTTAACGATTTATCTGCTTTCCGGCTGGCTTGGCAGTAGCTATCCGTCCGTGGACTGGTTCTCCCATGATGCGGGACACTTACTAGAAACCTTGTTCGGTTGGCGCACGAATCCGCATTTTGGCCCTTTTCATCTTGCGAGCTTTGTTCTCATTGGTGGAGGCTTCATGCTGATCGCAAGGGGATGGGACGTCCTGTATGCCGCCCAGCAGAAGCATGAACTAGCCAGCACCGGCATCTATGCACGCATGAGGCATCCCCAATACCTGGGTTTCATCCTGGTCATTACGGGATTCCTGTTGCAATGGCCAACGGTCCTCACCCTGGCCATGTATCCAGTGCTTGTGATCATGTACCTGCAGTTGGCTCGGCAGGAAGAGCGGCAGGCTGAGCGCGAGTTCGGAGATCGGTATCGCGCTTACAAGGCGAGG
>JBEDHM010000138.1:0-4013 GCA_041174105.1 Cyanobacteriota bacterium
TTGACGCACCAGGGCGTCGAGGGAGGTATCAAAACGGGCCGGCGGCTGGGTGCGCAGCTGACCAGGATTGGGCCGCAGCGGTTCTGGGAGGGCCACCGGTGGGGCCCCGGGTGACGCTTCTTCCGGCTGCTGGGCCTGGCTCCAGGCCAACCGTGCCGCCAAAAGGGGCCCAAACACCAGCGGCAGGCTTAGCCATGCCGCCAGGGAAGGATGCTTGGCACGGGGTTGGACTCTCATGGAGCCATCCTAAAAACTGCGCTGCAGCGTGGTCGCCGCACCTGGGCGCTCCAGCCGCAGGCCCCCGTCGCGCTCCAGACCCGCCACCTGCCAACGCTCACCCCCATGCAGCAGGCCCTCCGGCGGCCTCAGCAGCAGGGCCTCCGCCGCCTGATGCACTGCGGCTGGATCGGCGGCCACCTGCTGGGCCCAGTCAAAGGCGGCCAGGGCCAAGGGCAGCAGCCGCTGGGGTTTGGCCAGGGGATGGAACGGGTCTCCAGCCAGGGCCTGGGCCACGGAAATTGCCCCCAGCGGGGGTCTGTTGATGCCGTTGATTCCCAGACCCACCTGGGCCCAGCGCACCGTGCCGCCGCGCCAGCGCAGCCTTGGCAACAGTCCAGCCAGCTTGCGGCCCTCCACCAGCAGATCGTTGGGCCACTTCAGGGATACCGGCACACCGAGGCTTTGCAGCTGCTGGGCCATCCCCACCGCCACCGCCATGCCCAGGGGGGAGGCCTCCGGCTGCGCCGCGGGCCAGGGGAAGGCCGCACTGATCCACAGGCCTCCCGCCGGTGAGTGCCACAGCCGGCCCCGCTGCCCATGGCCATAGCGTTGCCGGCGAGCCATCACCACCAGGCGAGCCTGCAGGGTCTGGGCGTCAGCCGATGGGGCCTGGCCATGGGCCGATGGGACCTCCGGGCGACGATCCAGCCAGCGATTCAGCCAGCGATCCAGCTCCACTTCCGTGCTGGCACACACCGGCCAATGGCGCACGTGCCAGGTCAAAGCTGGCTCAGCCATGCGCCAATGCGGGCGGCCCCACGCTCGAGTTGCTCCACCGGATGCACCAGCGCCAACCGCACCCATCCCTCTCCGCCAGGGCCAAAACCGCTACCGGGCGTGAGACAGACCCCCGTGGCCTCCAACAGAGCGGCGCAGAAGGCTTCCGAATCCATGCCCCGCGCCCGGGCCACCGGTGGTATCTCCAGCCAGAGATAAAGGGCCATCGAGGGTTGTCGCACCGGCCAGCCCGCCTGCTCCAGGGCTCGTGCCATGCGGTCACGCCGTTGCCGGTACACCGCCTTGAGCTGATCGGGCCAATCGGGGGCCTGCTCAAGGGCGGCGATGGCGCCTGCCTGGAGCGCCAAGGACTGGTTGAAATCCACCACCCCCTTGAGCTCCCGCAGGGCCGTGATCAGCCACTCCGCCCCAATCGCAAAGGCGAGGCGGTAGCCCCCCAGGCACCAGCTCTTGGAAAAGGAGAAAAACTCAATTCCGGCCTGCCGCCAGGCCGGATGGCGAAGCAAGGCCGGCGCCTCCCCGTCCAAGGCCAGATCCACATAGGGATTGTCGTGGGCCAGCACAATGCCGTGGTCGAGGGCCTTTTGCACCGCCGCATCCAGCCAGGCCTGTTCGCCGGTGGTGGCCGTGGGGTTGTGGGGAAAGCCCAGCACCATCAAGCGGATCTGATCCCACTGCTCGCTCGTGAGGGCCTCGAAATTTGGGCGCCAGCCCTGGCTCGAATCAAGGGGCAACAGCACCGGGTCAGCCGATGCCAGATGCAACCCACCCAGATGGGAGGGGTAGTAGGGATCGAGCAGCAGGGCCCGCTCGCCAGGATTGAGCACCGCCAACGGCAGGTGGGCCGTTCCCTCCTGGGAACCCACCAACAGCAGCACCTCGGTGTCGGGGTTCACCGCCGCGCCAAAGCGCCGCTGGGCCCAGCGGGCCACCGCCTCGCGAAAAGGCCGCGTGCCTCCGTGCAGGCAGTAGGCCGCACTCTCCGGACGATCAAGGGCGGCGGCGATGGCTGCGATCGAGGCCTGGGGCGGTTGCAGGTCGGTGGAGCCCAGGGAAAGGTCGAGCAGATCAGGCAACCCCTGGTTGCCTGCAGGGTTGGCTGCTGCGGCCGCCAACCGATGCCGGTAGGCGCCCTTGCGTTGGTCGTTACGGGCAAAGACGCCGCTTCCGAGCCGCTTCAGCCGCTCAGAGATGGGCATCCAGGAAGGCAGACAGTTGGGGCTTGGCCATGGCGCCCTCGTGGCGGGCCACCTCCACACCTGCCTTGAACAAAATCAAGGTGGGCAGGCCCTGAATCTTTTGGCCATCGCGGGCTGTGGGGTTGGAATCGGCCTCCAACTTGCCCACCTTGAGGCGGTCGCCGTAGTCGGTAGCCGCCCAATCCATCAATGGAGCCATCAGGCGGCAGGGCCCGCACCAGGGGGCCCACACATCCACCAACACCGCCCCCTCGGCGCCGAGCACTTCGGCGTGGAAATTGGCGTCGGTGAGCTCAAGGACGGCCACAGGAAAGGAAGGGTTGCTGGGGCAATTCTATGAACGCAGCCCCAAAGGCTCGGGCTCCCTTCAGCGCTGCTCGATCGAGCGCTTGAGGGCCTCGAGCTCCCCATCCACCTCGCTCACCGTGACCCGCTGGACCTCGGAGGAATCGGCCGGCGGCAGGGAAACCTGGGGCTGGCCTCCCGAGAGCCGCTGCTTCATGGCGGCCAGCTCGGTATCGACCTCGGGGGCACCTTCGAGGGCCGCAAATTTGCTCTCCAGATCAGCTCCGGCCAATTCGCCGGCGGCAGCGCTGCTGGCCTCGAGCATCTCCACCTTCTCTTCCATGCGCTCGAAGGCGGCCATGGAGGTGTTGGTCCCGAGATTGCCCACAGCGCTCTGAAGCTGCACCTGGGCCTGGGCCGCCTGGGCCCGGGCCTTGAGCATGTCTTTTTTGGTCTTGGCCTCGGCGATCTTGCTTTCGAGGCTCAGCAAACTCTTTTTGAGGGTCTCCACCTGGCCGGCTTGGCTGTTGAGCTGGGTGGAGAGGGCGGTGGCGGTGTCCTGACAGGTCTTGCGCCGGGCTAGGGCTTCGCGGGCCAGGTCCTCCTCGCCCTGCTTAAGGGCCAGCTCCGCCCGCTGGTACCAGGTGGCGCTTTGGCTTTCCGCCTGTTCGGCCTGGTTGGCAATCCGTTTCTGGCTGGCAATCGCCGTGGCCACGGCCTGGCGCAGCTTCACCAGATCCGACTGCATGTCGGCCACGGATTGATCGAGGATCTTGGCCGGATCCTCCACGCTGTTGAGCGCCGCGTTGGCATTGGCGCGAATCAAACGGCTCAGACGATCAAAAAAGCCCATGGGTGCAACGCGACCAACCAGGTGAAGCAGGGCTTGAGGCTAGCCAAGGCGGCCCTAGGGTTACCAGTGATGGCCCAAGCGCCCCGCGAGCACACCCGCCAGATCGGCAACCTCTCGCTGCTGATGCCCCCGCCACGGGCCGGCGCCAGCGGCTTGGCCAGTTGCCTCAAGGGGCTCGAACAACAGTGGCAGCAGGGCGGACACCTGGCGGCCCTGTGGCAGGCGTGGCCCAAGATTGCCGGTCCCCAGTTGGCGCCCCATTGCCGCCCCCTGCGTCTCCAGGGGGGGCTGCTCACCGTGGGGGCCGCTCCAGGCCCCTGGCTGCAGGCCCTGCAATACAACCGTCACCAACTCCTCGGGGCGCTCAGGGCCGCCGGCTTCCAGCTGCGGGATCTGCGCATTGAGCAGCACCACAGGGGCCCGGTGGCCACCGCTGGCGGCCTGGAAGAAGCCGAGGTCTGGGCCCATCACCCCAGCCGCGTCGATGTGCATGGCATGGGCAGCTGCCCCAGCTGCGGCAGCCCGGCGCCGGCTGGCGAAGTCAACCTCTGGGGGCATTGCAGTTTTTGCCGCCGCCAGACCCTCACGGCCAACCCCGCAGAACCCAGCCCAACGAGCCCCCAGGACCCCTAAGACCTGGGCCTAGTAGCGCTCTGGAC
>JBEDHM010000139.1:0-3967 GCA_041174105.1 Cyanobacteriota bacterium
GGCCCCACCCCGACAGGTGCCCGCCAAATCGGCGGTGATGAACACCTACGGCCGCTTCCCGCTCGAATTGGTGCGCGGAAAGGGTGTGTGGGTGTGGGATCAGACCGGCAAGCGCTACCTCGACTGCGTGGCCGGCATCGCCGTATGCACCCTCGGCCACAGCAACCGGGTGATGCGCCGCCAGCTGGGTGCCCAGCTGGGCAAGCTCCAGCACGTGTCGAACCTCTACCGGATTCCTGAGCAGGAACAACTGGCCGCCTGGATCACGGCCAACAGCTGCACCGACAAGGTGTTCTTCTGCAATTCCGGGGCTGAAGCCAACGAAGCCGCCATCAAGCTGGCCCGCAAGCACGGCCATCTGGTGCGGGGCATCAGCCCCAACGACCCCCAGGGCCCCGTGATCCTCACGGCCCAGGCCAGCTTCCACGGCCGCACCCTGGCGGCGGTGACCGCCACCGGCCAACCCAAGTACCACCAGGGCTTCGAACCCATGGTGCAGGGCTTTCAGTACTTCCCCTACAACGACACCGCCGCCTTTGAGGCGGTGCTGGCGCGCTGCGAAGCCTCGGGCCCCAGGGTGGCGGCCGTGCTGCTGGAACCGCTGCAGGGTGAGGGGGGCGTGAACCCTGGCAGCACCGCCTTCTTCCAGCGGGTACGGCAGCTCTGCAGCGAGAAGAACATCCTGCTGATCTTCGATGAGGTGCAGGTCGGGGTGGGGCGCACCGGCTGCCTGTGGGGCTACCAAAAACTGGGGGTGGAACCCGACGCCCTCACCCTGGCCAAAGGACTGGGCGGGGGGGTCCCCATCGGCGCGCTGGCGGTGAAAACGGCCGTGGATCACTTCCAGCCTGGCGAGCATGCCAGCACCTTCGGCGGCAACCCCCTCGCCTGCCGGGCTGGCCTCACCGTGGCGGACGAGCTGGTGCGCCGCCGCCTGCCCCAGCACGCCGCCGCCATGGGCGACCTGTTGCAAGAGCTGCTGAGTGAGCTGGTGAGCCGCCATTCAAGCCAACTGGAGGGGGTGCGCGGCTGGGGACTGCTGCAGGGGTTAGTGCTGCGGCCCGATGCCCCCAGTGCCCTCGAGGTGGTGAAAGCGGCGATGGCCCAGGGGCTGTTGGTGGTGCCCGCTGGCCCCCAGGTGGTGCGGTTTGTGCCGCCCCTGGTGATCCAACCAAGGCACCTGCGCAAGGCCGTGGCCCTTTTGGAGCGAGCCCTCGTGAGCCTTGGCTGAGGCCCCTCAGCCGCCTGGGGCAACCCTGCCGCCTGGGGATCCCAACGCAGGCGCAAGCATCGATCCCTTTGCGGATCTGATTGAACCCTTCAGCCGCCGGGGGGTGGATCTGGGCCTGGATCGGCTACAGGCCGCCCTGGCGGAACTGGGCAATCCCGAACGCCAGTTTCAAGCGGTGCAGGTGGCCGGCACCAATGGCAAAGGCTCCATTGCCACGCTGGTGCACAGCGGCCTGCTGGCGGCAGGCATCCGCAGCGGGCTCTACACCTCACCCCACCTGGTGAGCTGGTGTGAGCGCATCCGGCTGGGGGCCGCACCGATCAGCGAAGCAGCCCTGCGCCGCCATCTGCTGGGCCTGCAGTCCCTGGGGCAGCGCCACCAACTCACCCCGTTTGAACTGGTCACGGCGGCCGCCTTCTGTGCCTTTGCCGAAGCGGGTTGCGAGCTGGTGGTGCTGGAGGTGGGCCTGGGGGGCCGGCTGGATGCCACCACCTGCCATCCCGATCGCAGCGTGGTTGGCTTCGGCGCGATCGGCCTTGACCACAGCGACTTTCTAGGGCCCACGGAAGCCGCCATTGCCGCCGAAAAAGCCGGCGTGATCCAACCGGGCTGCATCGCCATCAGCGCCCCCCAGAGCCCGGAGGTGGCAGCGGTTCTTGAGCACCGGGCCGAGGCCGCAGGTGCCCAATGGCGCTGGGTGGAACCCCTGGACCTCGAGGCCTGGGCGATCGGCATTCCAGGCGCTGTTCAAGCGGGCAATGGGGCGGTGGCCCTGGGCATGCTTCAGGCCCTGGCTGAACGGGGCTGGTCCATCAGCGAGGCCGCAATCCGGGCGGGGCTGGCCCAGGCGCGCTGGCCTGGGCGGCTGCAAACCCTCCCTTGGGGCGGCCACACGCTGCTGCTGGATGGGGCCCACAACCTGCCTGCGGCCCAGGCGCTGCGCGCCGAGCTGGATCGCCGCTGGCCAGCGCCCGCCAGTCCCCAAGCCGAACCTGCCCGCGCCGGGCGCCACTGGGTGCTGGGGATGCTCGCCAACAAGGACGCCCCCAAGATGCTGGAAACCCTGCTGGCCCCAGGCGATCGCTGCTGGATCGTTCCCGTTCCCGACCACGCCTGCTGGAGCCTGGCAGCCCTGCAAACAGCCTGCCCCCGCTGGAGCCCCAACCTGCAGGGCGCCAGTGATCTGGATCAGGCCCTCCACCAAGCCCTGGCGTCAGCCACCCAGCCAGCCCCTGCCGGTGCAGCACCAAGGCCTGTGGTCGTGGCGGGATCGCTGTATTTGATCGGCCACCTGCTGGCCGCAGTTGCGACAGAGTGAACGTTCCAGGAGCAACCCCCATGGCCCGAACCCTGCTGCGCCATCTGCTCGGTGCGTTGATGGCCTGGGGCCTGGCCCTGGGCCTAGTGGTGGCGCCGGCACTGGCCTTTGAGGGGGTGGATTACACCCTCACCAACCAAAACGAGCAGGATTTCAGTGGCCGCGATCTGGCCGACACCTCCTTTGCCGGAGCCAGTGGCCGCCATGCCGATTTCAGCGGCGCCGATCTGCACGGGGCGATTTTTACCCAGGCCGCCTTTCCGGGAGCCAACTTCAGCGGCGCCGATCTCACCAATGTGCTGATGGACAAGGTGGATTTCAGCCATGCCGATTTCACCAATGCGGTCTTGCAGGGGGCCATTGCCGCCGGCAGCAGCTTCAGCGGTGCCACGGTCACCAACGCCGATTTCAGTGATGCCCTGATTGATCGGGTCGACCAACGGGCCCTCTGCCGCGATGCGGAAGGCACCAACCCCACCACCGGCGTCGACACCCGAGCCAGCCTGGGCTGTTAGGGCAGTCGGGCCCTCAAGCGGTGGGCTGGGGCCGCTCGATCCAGCCGCGCAATTTGCCGGGATTGAGCAGACCCGCCGGGTCGTGGGCCGCTTTGGCCGCCACCTGATCGGCATCAACCACCCCCAGACCCCCATCCTCCACGGTGATCACATGGGGGTTGAACACAAACGCTCCCAGGGAGCGGCAATCGGCCATCAAGGCCTGCAGCGCAGGCTCCCCCTGCCAGCGCACCAAAGGCAGCGCTGCCCAGCGGGCGGCCCCGTCGTGACGCACCGCTTCCAGGTGCCAGAGCAGGCTGCCTGGCCAACGCTGGCGTAGGGCCGCCAAAGCGGGAGCCTCCAGCTGGGGCAACAGCATCTGGAGATAGGTCCAACCGGATTGGTGGGCGCGCCAATGCAGGGTGGTGTGGTTCCAGGTGAGTTCCCGCAGGGGCAAACCCGGGCCTGGCTCAGATGCAGCCACCTGCCACTGCACCTGCCCCCCCTGGGATGCCAGCAGGGCCGGAAGGGTTTCCTGGGCATCGGGGGCTGCCCACAGCAGCAGCCGGTGCTCGCCCGGCTGGGGATTGGGGCAGGCCGCGGGCCAGGGCATCGCCGCAGCTACCGGCGCCTCCAGCAGGGTGATCGCCTCCAGCAGCAGGGCCGAGCGAGCCAACCTGGTGGCCGCCGCCAAGGCCCCATCCCAATCGGCAAACCCCACCACCCACTGCTGCCAAGCCACGGCCTCGGTGGTGGCCAGTCGCAGGGCCGTGATGATGCCGTTGGTGCCATAGGCGTGGTTGAGCGGTTCACTCGCCGCCGCATCGAGCTGCAGGAGCCGGGGCTCGGGCTCCAGCGTCACCACCTCCAGGCCCAACAGATTGCCCGGGTCGCGCAAAAAGCCCCAGCGCAGGGAGCCAATCC
>JBEDHM010000140.1:0-4150 GCA_041174105.1 Cyanobacteriota bacterium
CAGGGGCACCCCCAATCCCATCACCAGCACAAAGGCGCCCACCTGGAGCAGCCAACGCCGCAGCACCATGTCCTGGGCGCCGAATTCGCCAAACCACTGCCACTCGATGTGCAGGCGGGCCACCAGGGTCAACAAACCCAGCGCCAAAGCCAGGGCCAGGCCCAGCCACCCCAGCCAACCTTTCCAACGGTGCGACCTGCCAGCCACTGCGATCGCCCTGGGGCTTACTGCGCTCGAGGCTAGACAGCAGCCGCTACTGCGCAAGGGGTACCCGGGGCCGAGACCGCCCCGGCAATACCCGATCCAGGAAGTCGGTTTTTAAAGGGATCGCCAAACGGCGCTGTTAGCCTCACTCCATCGCTGGGTTTGAACGTGACAGCAACCCTCTCCCGCTCCACCTTTACGGGTCTGCGCTGCAAGGAATGCGGGCACCCCTACGGGGCCGGAGCCCGTCACGTGTGCGAAGACGTGTGTTTTGGCCCCCTCGAAGTCGTTTACGACTACGAGGCGATCCGCAACAAGGTGAGCCGGGCCACGATCGAAGCAGGCCCCGCCTCAATTTGGCGCTACCGCGATTTTCTGCCGATCGAGGGGGATCCCATCGATGTGGGCACCGGATTCACCCCCCTGCTCAAGGCAGGCAACCTGGCCAAACGGCTGGGCCTCAACAACCTCTACATCAAGAACGACGGCGTCAACATGCCGACGCTCTCCTTCAAGGACCGCGTGGTGTCGGTGGCCCTCACCCGGGCCCGGGAGCTCGGCTTCACCACCGTGAGCTGCGCCTCCACCGGCAACCTGGCCAATTCCACCGCTGCCATCGCCGCCCATGCCGGCCTGGAGTGCTGCGTGTTCATCCCCAGCGATCTGGAACTGGGCAAGGTGCTCGGCACCTTGATCTACAACCCCACCTTGATGGCGGTGCATGGCAACTACGACCAGGTGAACCGGTTGTGCTCGGAAGTGGCCAACACCTTCGGTTGGGGTTTTGTGAACATCAACCTGCGGCCCTACTACTCCGAGGGCTCCAAAACCCTCGGCTATGAAGTGATCGAACAGCTGGGCTGGCAACTGCCCGACCACATCGTGGCCCCCCTGGCATCGGGTTCGCTGTTCACCAAGATTCGCAAGGGCTTTGATGAGTTCATCAAAGTGGGCCTGGTGGATGAAAAACCGGTGCGCTTCAGCGGCGCCCAGGCCGAGGGTTGTTCACCCATTGCCCAGGCCTTTGCCGAGGGCCGCGACTTCATCACCCCGGTGAAGCCCAACACCATTGCCAAATCGATCGCGATTGGCAATCCGGCCGATGGTCCCTATGCGATCGATATCGCCAACAAGACCAACGGCAACATCGCCGCTGTGAGCGATGCCGAGATCATCGAAGGCATCAAGCTCCTGGCTGAAACCGAGGGCGTGTTTACCGAAACAGCCGGCGGCACCACCATCGCCGTGCTCAAAAAGCTGGTGGAGCAGGGCAAGATCAACCCAAGCGAAACCACCGTGGCCTACATCACTGGCAACGGCCTCAAAACCACCGAAGCCGTGGCCGATGTGATTGGCCAGCCCTACACGATCGAGGCCAACCTCGACAGTTTCAAGGCCGCCTGGCAGCAGGCACAAACGGCCTGAGCCACTACCTTCCTCCACCGTCTGCATCAACTGTCTTCACCAGCGGATCGACCGCTTCACTGCTTTTTCTTTTCGCCATGGCCGTTTCCGTTCTGATTCCCACCCCACTGCAGAAATTCACCAACGACGAGGCCACGGCCGAGCTGGAAGCCACCAGCGTCGATGGCCTGCTCGATGCCCTGGAAAACCGCTATCCCGGCATCAAAGGCCGGCTGTGCGATGAGGCCGGCAAGCTGCGCCGCTTCCTCAACGTGTATGTGAACAGCGAAGACATTCGCTTCCTCGACAACCAGGCCACAGCCCTCAGCGATGGCGACGAGGTGAGCATCGTGCCCGCTGTGGCCGGTGGCTAAATGAAGCAACGCTCTAACGGTGAGGGACCTGCATGAGCCAAGTCGGGGAAGCGAGCAAAGCCCAGCTGTTTGATTACCGCCAGGCGGCCAATCCGGTGCGCAAGGGGCTGACCGAGCCCATCCCCTACCGCCAATGGGGCGCTGAGTTGCACGCCAGCGGCCCAAGCGGCGTGATCGCCCTCGATCTCAGCAACGACATCGGCAGCGAGGCTCCGGCCACAAGCCCGGCTCTGGCGGCCCACTTTGTGCGCATCGAGGCGGGCCAAGGGGTGAAGGCCGCCGCCAGGGCCACCAGCTCATTGTTCTTTGTGCTCTCGGGACGCGGGCGGTGCAAACGCTCCGCCGAGGGCTGCAGCCCGGCGATGGCCGTGGGCTGGTCGGCTGGGGATTTGTTCGTGCTGCCGGCGGGCGCTGATCCCCTGCTGGAGGCGGATGCCACCAGCGTTCTCTACTGGGTGCACGATGGCCCCCTGCTCCGCTATCTGGGGGTGGAGCCAAGCCAGCCTCGCTTCGAGGCCACCCACTACCCGGCCGACTGGCTCAAGGCAGAACTGGCCAACCTGGCGGCCGATCCCAGCAGCGCCCAAAGCAACCGGCTCAGTTTGTTGCTGGCCAATCGCGAACTGCCCGCCACCCGCACCGTGACCCATGTGCTCTGGGCCATGTTTGGGATGGTGCCGGCTGGAGCCACCCAGGCCCCGCACCGGCATCAATCGGTGGCCCTCGATCTGATCATTGATTGCGCGCCGGGCTGCTACACCCTGGTGGGCACCGAACTCGCCGCCGATGGCAAAATCCGCAACCCCAAACGGATCGACTGGGAAGCGGGCGGCGCCTTCATCACACCGCCTGGTCACTGGCACGCCCACGTGAACGAAAGCGGCAGCACTGCCCTGCTGCTGCCGATCCAGGACGCCGGCCTGCACACCTACCTGCGCAGCCTCGACATCCGCTTTGCGGGCTGAGGGCGGGCGCGTTCGAAAGGACCCTCAGCCGAACCCGCCCCCGAACCCGCTCAAACGGCTCATCCGACTCAACCGGCTCAAGCCAACGGTGCTGTAGCCATCAAGCGATTGTCTGCCTCAGCCTGCTCCACCATGGTGCGGAATGGCTCGCCTTCAATCGTTTCCTCCACGATCAGGCGCTCCACCAGCCGATCCATCAACTCGCGCCGGGGGCGAAGCAGGGCAACGGCGGTATCGAGAGCAGCCTGGGCCAGCTCCCGCACCTGCTGATCGATGCGATCACCGGTCTGGCGGGAATAGTGCGGTTCAGAGCGCAGCCAATCACGGCCCAAAAACACCTCGGCCCCGTCGCCATCTAGGGCCACGGGCCCCAGGCTGGAGAAGCCATAGCGGGTCACCATCTCGCGGCTGATGCGGCTCACCAGCTCCAAATCGCTACTGGCACCCTGGGTCACCTCCGCCGGGCCAAACACCACCAATTCGGCCGCCCTGCCGCCCAAGGCCACCACCATGCGGGCGCGCAGGTAGGCCTTGCTGATCAGGCCGGAATCGAGGATCTCCTCATCGGGCATGGTGCGGGCAAAGCCGCCCACGCCGCCGGCCCGGGGCAACAGGGTCACCTTGTCGAGCTTGTCGGCGTGGGGCACCAGGGTGGTGAGCAGGGCATGGCCCACCTCGTGGTAGGCGATCAGGCGTTTTTTGGCGCTGTCCTGGAGGGGTTTGGCGGCCAGGCCCATGGTGATCCGCTCGAGGGCCCCACCGAGGGCGTCGTCGTCGATGGCGCTCTGGTGGCGCCGGGCCGTGAGGATGGCGGCCTCATTGAGCAGGTTGGAAAGATCGGCGCCGGAAAAACCTGGCGTGCGGCTGGCCCAATCCGCCAACGACACCGCATCGGCCAAGGGACGGGTGCGGGCATGCACCGCCAGGATCTCCTCGCGGCCCCGGCGATCGGGCAGATCCACCGTGATGCGTCGGTCAAAGCGGCCCGGGCGCATCAGAGCCGTATCGAGCACATCGGCGCGGTTGGTGGCCGCCAGAAGAATCACACCGGAGTTCTCCTCGAAGCCATCCATCTCCGTGAGCAATTGGTTGAGGGTCTGCTCCCGCTCGTCGTTGCCGCCGCCGAGCCCGGCGCCCCGCTGACGCCCCACGGCATCGATCTCATCGATGAACACGATGCAGGGCGCACTCTTTTTGGCCTGC
>JBEDHM010000141.1:0-3041 GCA_041174105.1 Cyanobacteriota bacterium
CCATAGGGCCGGCAGCAACACGCTGCGCACGCTGTAGCCGCCCAGAAGCACCGCCAGGGTGATGGCGGGAATCAGGCACAGCGAGGGGTCGAGCCAATGGGGAGCCAGGCCCGCCCAACCACAACCGATCACAAACAGGGCGGATTTGGCGCGACGACGCTGGGGGGCTGTCTCAGTGGCAGGGCCGCCCGCAGCCATGGCCTTCCCGGAAGTGGGCGAACTCTAAGGGGAACCCCCTCCCTCAAGGCTTCAAGGCCGACAGGGGCTGCAGGGCCGTCCCCGGGTAGTAGTGCTCAAGAATCCGCCGCAAACCCCAACCCCTGGAGGCCAAATCGATGGCTCCAGCCTGGGAGAGGCCGGCGCCATGGCCAAAACCGCCCCCTTCAAACAGCCACAGCCCAGGAGCCTGCTGGCGCACCACAAACAGGGTGCTTGGCAACTGGCGCAGGGTGCGGCGAATGCCATCCAATCGCAGCACCAGGGAGTCCCGCGGGCCCTGGATCTTCAAGGCCAGCACCCGTCCGCTGGCGCCCCGTTCCAACACTTGAACCGCCTGGGGCACCCCCAAGGCGGGCGCCTGGGGAGCGACAGCCCTGGCGATAGCGGCCGCATCAAGGCTGCGGGTCCAGCGAAAGCGGGGATGGGCGTTGCCGTAGGCCTGCGTGCCATGGGCCAAGAGGTCGGCCACCGCAGCGGCACTGAGGGGCAAGGGCAAGCGGGCCCCCAGGGATCCGGCCCCAGAGGCGGGTGCATCGATGGCAGCGCGCAGATAGGACCAGGGCGCCCCACCCCACACCTCCCCATAGCCGGCTGAAACGCCGCCATTGCTGGCGTGATAGACCGCATGGATCGGCTGGCCGTCGAAGCTGAGCACCAGGGATCGGCTGGCTTCCACGGCGCGGCGCACGGCACCACTGGCCGCCCCCGGCTCTCCGTACACCTGGCACTGGGTGTCGGCGCAGAGGTGATACCCATCCACTGCAAAACGCCCCTGGTTGCGCAGGGCCCAGGTGCGGGCCAGCACCGCCTGGGCCTCCAGGGCCGCAGCAGGCGCCCCCGCCCCGATCTCATAGGGCACCACCCCCAGCAGATAGCGCTCAAGGGGCACCACCTCCACCAGGGTCCAGCGGCCCGTGGCATCGCCCTGTAACCGGAACGGGCCGGCATAGACGCCCCCCTGCCACCGCAATCCCCCAGGGGCTTCCAATTGAACCGGCGCCTCCGGCTCCAGCACCCACTCCTTGGCACCAGCGGCTGTGGTCACCACCAAGCCCAGGCGCTGACTCTGGCGTTGCTGGAAATGCCTGGGCTGCTGCCCCAGGGGGCTCGGCGCGCCAGCCGGGGCCCACACCTCCCACTCAGCCGGATGGGCCACCACCGCCTGGGCTCCCTGCTGGCGCCAGCGCTGGGCCACCGCCTGGGCACTCTCATAACTGGCAAAGGGTCCCAGCACCTGGCGGCTGATCAGCAGGGGCTTGGCCAGGGGCACGTCGCGCCAGCGCAGGCTGAACGCCGGGGCCTCCAGCTGCTGACCTGCCGGACCGATCAAGCGGAGGTTGCCCTTGGCGCTGCGCAACACCACGGGCTCAGGGGGATGGAGATGGGCCGCCAGGGCCACCCACAGCACCGGTGCCTGGAGGGATACCGGGGGCGCCGCGGGCACGGGCCAGTGCACGACTGCACCGGACAGGCCAGGCAACTGGGGCGGCGCCGGCGGATCGGCCTTGCAGCCACTGGCCAGACAGGAACTGGCCAGCCAAATTGCTGCCGTGGCCAGCGCTCTGGGGAAACGGGACCGCGCCAAAAGCATCAGCGAACCATGGGGGTATTGGAGGAAGGCACTCCCACGTCGTACTCTGCTTGTTTGTGCCCGCGACAGGAGACATGCCGAAGCTCAAGACCCGCAAAGCAGCCGCCAAGCGGTTCAAAGCCACCGGCACTGGCAAGTTCCTGCGCCGCCGGGCCTTCCGCAGCCACCTGCTCGACCACAAGAGCCCCAAGCGCAAGCGCTACCTGGGCACCATGGCCGTTGTGGATGAGCGCGATGCGGACAACGTGAGCGCGATGCTCCCCTACGCCTGAGCACGCACCACCAGCGCCTACCCAGCGCACCTCAGTTTTTCAAAACACCACCTGACTCCCTGCCATGGCCCGCGTCAAGAGGGGCAACGTTGCCCGTAAACGCCGTAACAAGATCCTGCGTCTCGCCCGGGGCTTCCGCGGCGGTAACGGTTCCCTCTTCCGCACCGCCAACCAGCGGGTGATGAAGGCCCTCTGCAACGCCTACCGCGACCGTCGTCGCCGGAAACGCGATTTCCGCCGCCTGTGGATCGCCCGGATCAACGCGGCTGCCCGTCTCAACGGCGTGAGCTACAGCCGTTTGATGGGTGGCCTGAAAAAGGTGGATGTGCGCATCAACCGCAAAATGCTGGCCCAGCTGGCCGTTGTCGATCCCGCCAGCTTCACCAGCGTGGTGGGCGCAGCCAAAGGCTGATTCCATTCCCTGAACTCAACCGGTCATAGGCCCCATTGGACGCACTCCTTCCCCAGGCCTACCTGATTGGTCTCATTGTTCTGCTGGGCGCCGCCGCTGTGCTGGTTGCCCGGCAGATTTTGCGCGTTCGTGGTGACGAAGTCACCCTGGCCAAGTTGGAGCGCAATGACGGCAGCGGACCCGCGGATGCGGCCACCCTCTACGAGCTGGCATCGGTGCAATTGCGCAAACGGCTCTACGGCCAGGCAGCCGAAAATCTCAAGCTCGCGGTGAAACGGGCGGAAGCGGAAAACGAACCCTCCGAAGCGCAAGCGCTGATTCAAAACGCCCTCGGCTTTGCCTTGGCCGCCCAGAACAATTACAAAACCGCGATTCGCCATTACCGGCTCGCCCTCGAAGCCAAGCCCGACTACCCGGTCGCGCTCAACAACCTGGCCTTCGCCCTGGAAAAGCAGCTCAAGCAGGACGAAGCCAAGGAGACCTACGAAAAAGTGCTCTCCCTGGATGGATCCAACAAAACGGCCCGCAAACGGCTGCGGTTGCTCGG
>JBEDHM010000142.1:0-4041 GCA_041174105.1 Cyanobacteriota bacterium
CGGCCCGCAGCGGCAACATCATTCTCGAAAACAAGGTGTCACTGCCGGCATTTTTCAGCCAAACCCTGGGCAAGGAGCAACCCAGCTTCGCAATTGATGTCGACAACCAGGATCGCGATGGTCTATATTTAGGCTACAATATTAAGCCGATCAAGATTGGCTCAGGTGGCACCCTCAACCTGCAGCCCCAATTACTAATTGAGCGGGCAATTAGCGGCCAGTCGAGCAGCTTTATTGCTCCTGGAGCCAGCCTTGGCAGCCCCACCGTGACCCAATCAATCACCGCCGCCGACGCCTTTGGCTTGCTGGGTAATTTAAATCTACCCATTGGCAATCTCAAGCTTGATTCTTTCCTCAGCCTTTCCACCTTCAACCCAGAAAACCTGGCCTCTGGCACTCGAAACAACACCAAGCTGAGCCTCCCGCTGCAGCTCCCAGGCAACGACTCGGCGGTAGCCAGCCTGTTTGGAACCTATCGAGAACGCACCTTCAACGGGAGCCTAGGCCTGCAGAATCTGATCTATGCCTATGGGTTAAGGCTAGAAGGTTCGAGGAACATTGAAACGCAGCGCTCAAAAACTAAGCAAGCCAATCGCTTTTTCCAACCTATCAAAATTAGCTGGAAGCTTGAAACGGGCAACTTCCAAGCAAACCTCTTTGAAACCTCATCGCTTGCCACCATCTGGCGGACAAACTTCAGACTTGCCGCTGGCTCGGCTTTTTCGATCTGGAAAGGCAAGCCCATTCCCACCATTGGGAACCCTGAGGCAGGACTGCGCTATTCCCCCATCGCCATCATCCCTGGAGTCGACATCAATTTTGGCATCTCCAGTAATTTAGCTGGCTACAGCGACGGCAGCAACCAAAACACACTGACCTTCTACGGTGGACCCACTTTTACTCTGGGTCATTTTGACAAGCCATTTTTTGACTACACCCGTCTTTCAGCATCGATTGCAGGAAGCTTTAACGGTGGCCTAAGTCCTTTTGGCTTCGATCGCGCCGTCGACCTGCGCACGGCATCCTTCGCCGTCGCCCAGCAACTGTATGGACCCGTAGTACTCGAAGCTGGCGCCACCTTCAACATTGATCCAGGATCCGCCTTCTTCGGCGACAATTCTTATTCCTACTTTGAAGTCAAGCTGCAGCGCCGTTCTTATGAATTTGGCGTGTACTACAGCCCCTACGACGGCATTGGCGGCATTCGCGTGAAACTCAACGACTTCAACTTCGATGGCAGCGGTTCACCCTTCATGCCAACGGCTGCCAATGCAGGGGCCGCCAGCGCGATGCCGATTCGCCGCAACCCCAGCTGAGGCTCGGCCAAAGCCAGTCTGTTAAAAACCAGCCAGATAGGGCAAGCGCGCTGCTGTTTGGTTGAGGGCCTGATCGTGGGCCAGCAACTGGGAGGTGGCATCCCATTGACCCGTGCTCAGCATCTGGCGCGGACCATCCGCCAGGACGAGGGGCCAAGACTGACCATCAGCCCCAGTAGCCGTTTGGGCATCGAGATCCAGGCGGAGCTGCTGGTGAGGGTCCTTCTCAATGGCGGCCTGCAGGTCCAGCACCTGCCCATGGCCCGCGGTGAAGCAGGGAATCCCCAAGGCCAGGCAGTTGCCATAAAAAATCTCCGCAAAACTCTCGCCCACCACGGCCCGAATCCCCCAACGCATCAGCGCCTGGGGGGCATGCTCGCGGCTGGAACCACAACCAAAATTTCGGTTCACCACCAGGATGCTGGCGCCTTGGTAGTGGGGCAGGTCAAAGGGGTGACTGCCCTGGAGCTCGATGCGGTCATCGGCAAAGGCTTGGGCCCCTAAGCCATCAAAGGTGACGCACTTCAAAAAACGGGCTGGGATGATCCGATCGGTGTCGATGTCATCGCCAGACACCACCACCGCCCCTCCCTGAACGGCCTTGATAGGGCCGAAGGGAAACGGCGCAGGAGCTGGAATCACAGAAGACGCTGGTGTCACGGATGAATGCAGGCGAGAAGGGATGCAAGCGGGTTGCGATGAAGCCTCTTAAGCGAGGGGTGCTGGGAGCTCAGACAACTGCTGAGAAACGGCTGTTAGGAACGCGCAGGGGGTGGAGCCTGCAGGAGCTCGCGCACATCACTCACGGCGCCATGAATGGCGGCCGCAGCCACCATCGCCGGACTCATCAACAGGGTGCGACCCGTGGCTGAACCCTGGCGCCCTTTGAAGTTGCGGTTGCTAGAGCTGGCGCTGATCTGGCGGCCCTCCAGCCGATCCGGATTCATGGCCAAACACATCGAGCAGCCCGGCTCACGCCACTCAAATCCCGCCTCCCGAAACACGGCATCGAGACCTTCGGCCTCGGCCGCAGCGGCCACTTGCTCCGAACCGGGCACCACAAAGGCCTTGATCCCAGGTGCCACATGGCGGCCCTTGGCCACGGCCGCCGCCGCCTGGAGATCGCTGAGGCGACCATTGGTGCAGCTGCCAATGAAGCACACATCGACAGGGACCCCCGCGATCGGGCTGCCTGGCAACAGATCCATGTAGCGGTAGGCCTCCTCCGCCAGGGGACGCTCATCGGGCTCGGTCTGATCCAGGGTTGGCACCCGCTCATCGACCCCAATGCCCTGGCCCGGCGTGATGCCCCAGGTGATCGTTGGGGCAATCGTGGCGGCATCAAAGCGCACCTCATCGTCGAAGACCGCATCCGCGCCGCTGGCCAGGCTGCTCCACCAAGCCACGGCCCGGTCCCAGGCCTGCCCCGATGGCGCATAGGGACGCCCCTGCAGGTAGGCAAACGTGGTGGCGTCAGGGTTCACGTAGCCGCAGCGGGCCCCCCCTTCAATCGCCATGTTGCAGAGGGTCATGCGCTCCTCCATCGACAACGCCGCAATGGCAGGGCCGGCGAATTCATAGGCGTAGCCCACCCCGCCCTTCACCCCGAGGCGACGAATGATGTGCAGCACCAAATCCTTGGCATACACGCCCTGCTGCAAGGCCCCATCCACCCAGATCCGGCGCACCTTGAGCTTGCCCATCGGCAAGCTCTGGCTGGCCAACACATCGCGCACCTGGCTGGTGCCAATGCCAAAGGCGATGGCTCCGAAAGCGCCGTGGGTGGAGGTGTGGGAGTCGCCGCACGCCACGGTCATGCCGGGCTGGGTAAGCCCCAGCTCAGGGGCAATCACATGCACGATCCCCTGACGGCCACTCCCCAGGCCATGGAGGGTGATCCCATGCTCGCTGCAGTTGCGCTCCAGGGTGGCCAGCATCTCCTCAGCCAGCGAATCGGCGAAGGGACGCGCCTGGCTCGTGGTGGGAACGATGTGATCCACCGTGGCCACGGTGCGCTCGGGGTGGCGCACCGGCAAACCCAAATCCTTGAGAGCCGCAAAGGCCTGGGGGCTGGTCACCTCATGGATCAGGTGCAAGCCAATGAACAGCTGGGTGGACCCGCCCGGGAGCTCAGCAACCCGATGCAGATCCCAGACCTTGTCGTAAAGGGTGCCGGCGCTCACAGGCTGTGCAGCCAAGAAGAGGGTGCAGCCTAAAACCGGGCTGAAATCCCGCCTGAATCCGGCGCCTAGCCCAAGGCCAACAGGTGCAACCGCAGGCGGTTGAGGGCCTCTCCTGCGGTGAGGGTTTGAATCAACGGACGGCCGCGCTGGGCTCCGAACTGCACCGGTGCGCTCTGGCTACCGGCGGGGCCAGCGATGGCGATATGCACCAAGCCCACAGGCTTGTCGGCACTGCCGCCGCCAGGTCCGGCGACCCCCGTCACAGCGATCGCCCAGGTGGCCCCCGTGCGATCGCGGGCCCCCTCTGCCATCGCTTTGGCCACCGGATCACTCACCGCCCCATGGCGCTCCAGCAAGGGGGCCGGGACCCCCAACACCTTCTCTTTGACGCCATTGGCATAGGCGATCACACCGCCCAGGAACCCATCGGAAGCCCCGGGCACAGCCGCTAGGGCCGCGCCAATGCCACCACCTGTACAACTCTCGGCCACGGCGAGGGTTTCGCCGCGCTGGCGCAACTGCTCCAGAACGACGGCCGCCAG
>JBEDHM010000143.1:0-3061 GCA_041174105.1 Cyanobacteriota bacterium
CTCACCGCCCCATCAAAGCCATCGGCATTGGCCCCGGGAAACCAATGGCTGCCCTGGCCCAGCAGGCCATAGCGGGCCTTGGCAAAGCTCTCCAGATCCCAAGCTTCCAGGAGGTTGTGAAGCCAGAGCAACACCGGCAGGTTGATCTGCCCAGGCGTGGCCTCCCAGGCCGGTAACCCCTCGAACCAACTACCTAGCCAGGCATCCCCGAGGGCCTCGCGGCGGGCCTGCTCAAGGCGCTCCAAAATCGGAGGCAGCAGCACCGGCGCCTGCTCCAACAGGGCCACCGCCTGCAGATGGGCCTCAAGATCGCCAGGGTTGGCCGCCCCCACACTGATGGTGTGAATCCCAGGGGTTGTCAGGCAAAACAGATCGTTGAACACCAGCGGATGGAGGGGGGCGCACAACGCCACCAGGCGAGCCGAGGGGCTGTGCAAATGGCCGCCCTTATCGGTGGGACTGATCACAAACACGCCCATGTCATGGGCACGCGCCCGCTCAATCGCCGGGCTGTTGTCTTGGCGAATGAAATACCAGTGGAGATTCACGTAATCGAAGGCATCACTGGCGATCGCGGCCTCAATCAGCTCCAGCGATCCATGGGTGGAAAAGCCCACATGGGCGATACGCCCTTCGGCCTGCCAGCGGCGCACCACCTCCAGGCAGCCCCCAGGCCGGAGGGTTTGCTCCAGATGCTCGGGCAGGTTGATGCCATGGATGGCCAGCAAGGGCAGCTGATCCCCATCCCCCAAACCCAGGCGCTCAAAGCTGGTTTGCAGCTCGGCCTCAAACCGCGCCGGATCGGGATCCGGCGGCACCTTGGTTTGCAGGATGCGGTTGGGGTCGTTCACCCGATCGAGCAGGCTGCCCAGCTGACGCTCCGAACTGCCGTAATGGCGGGCGGTTTCGATGTGGTGCAACCCCGCTGCGGTGGCCTGCTCCAGGGTGGCCTTGAGGTTCGCCTGGCTTTCAGCCGTGATCGCATCGGCCGGCACATCGCTCCAGCTCTGCTGAAACCGCATCCCGCCCAGCGAGAGCACGGGCATCGCCAACTCCGTGCGACCAAAGCGACGGATAGGGATCACGGACGTCGGGGCAGGGTGCGTTTGAGGCGGGCCGGTTGGGGGATCCCCAGGGGCCGGATGTCCTGCTGGGCCAGCTGGGCCACCAGCTCCGGCAAGGCCTCGTAGGCCACCCAGTGGATGCAATCAACGGGGCAGGTGTCGATCGCTTCCTGGATCAGGGCGGTGCTGTCACCGTCCTGACGAATGGCGCGGGAACGCCCCCACTGCTGTTCCACCACAAAGGTGTTGCTGGCCACGTGGGCGCAATAGCGGCAGCCAATGCACACGGCCTCATCCACCCACACCGCCCGCTCGCGCAGGGCTCCACCGAGCAGCGGTTCATGGCCGCTCGGCGGCGGATTCGCCGCCAAAGATGGGGTGGGGGCTGGGGTGGCAAAAGCCAGACCGGGATCGGCTTGGGCGGGCAACCGATCGGCTGAATCCACGTTCACGCCCTAGACCCAGCGGGTCACAACCAGCTCAATGCTGCCGTCGTTGTGATTGGTCTGCTCGGTGACCTGGAACCCCTCTTCGGCCGTGGCCGCCAGGATGGTGTGCAGGGCATAGCGCTGGCTGAGCTGACTCAAAAAACGTTCCACCGGAACGCTGAGGCGCCAGAGATCGAGGTCGGTCACCAGCTCGTAGCAGCCGGTTTCCGGGTTGAGCCGAAAGCCAATGTCGGCGCCATGGTCTTGGGAGACGGCCAGCTCGGCGGTCACCGTTTGGCCGCGATAGCCCCGCACCTGGATCGCCCCCAATTGGGGAGGGTGGCCCATGTCGGTGAGGGCACCCACCAAAGCCTGGCGATCGCGGAGCTCAGTTTTGACGGTGCTGAAGTGCGACATCGACTCAGAGGGGGAACGCGGGACGAAGGCTCAGAGAGCTGAATCTGAACCGGGAGTGGCGGCGGAGGCCAGGTGGTGCTGGACGGGGAGCTCCTCGTCCTGGCTGACTTGGGTCACGGCAAACGCTTCTGCCGTGGGCTCACGACGTTGCACCACCCCGAGTTGGGCTTCGATGCGGTCGGTGAGTTGCTCGCAAGCCACACCAGCCAGCCCTTCCACCAACTCATCGACCCGACCATCGGGTCGAATGCGAAAGCGGATGGTTTGTTGTGCCATCCCAGACCAGCACGGGGTTAGGGGATGCTAGCGGCGTTGGCAAGCCGGTGGGCTCAGGCCAACAGGCCTTCATCCACCAGGGTTTGCAGGCGCTCGAGCACCTCCGGTTGCTCCAACTGCTCGAGGGCCAGCCTGGCCTCATCGCGCACGCTCGATTCAGCGTCCTGGAGCATGGCGCCCAGCAGGCTTTCCACCACATCGCGCTGGCGGGGCTCCACCAGATCGCCGTAGAGGCGGCCGAGGGCCCAGGCGCTGTTGGAGCGCACCGCAGCTTCGCTGTCGATCCGCAGGGTGAGCAGCAATTGGGCCGCAGCAAGATCGGCCTTGGCTGGTCCGGTGCTGCCGGCTTCAGCCAGGGAGCTTGCCGCCCACAGCCGCACAGCGGCGATATCCACCTGCAGCGCCCGGGTGAGGGGGTTGATCACCGGCGCATCGGGGTAACTCCCCAGGCTCCAGGCCACGGCCTTGCGCACGTAGCCGTTGTGATCCCCCGCCAACAGCTGCAACAACGGCTCCACCGCCAAGGGGGTGGGATTACGGCCGAGGGCATACACGGCGCTCATGCGCTCAATCGGACAGGGGGCCTCCAGCAGCGGAAGCAAGTGGGGCAGGGCGCGGGGATCGCGGTGTTCGCAGAAGATGCGCAGCCCCTGCACGCGCTGTTCATGGTCACCGGCCAGCAGCACCAGGCCCAGGTCGCATTCAGCCGCCCCATCGACCGTCTCGGGTTCGAGGCGATCGAGCTCATCGAGGGGATCACCGAGAAGTTCTTCGGCCAGCTCCTGGGCCAGCACCTCCGGATCGAGGTAAAGCTCCTGGGGGCTTTCATCAAACGGCGCCCGCCAGGCCTCGGACACCTGGGGAGATCCCTGCAGG
>JBEDHM010000144.1:0-3356 GCA_041174105.1 Cyanobacteriota bacterium
TTTTGGAGCCCCACTGGCGGAATTGCTTGATGTCGTCAATCGTGACCGAGTCGTAGCCCGTGAGGTGCAGCAGGGCGTAGAGCAGCATGCAGCCGTGGCCGGCTGACAGCACGAAGCGGTCTCGGTTGAACCACTTGGGGTTCTTGGGGTTGTGCTTGAGCACCTTGTCCCACAGGGCGAACGCCATGGGTGCGCAGCCCATGGGCAGCCCGGGGTGCCCGGAATTGCTCTTGTTGATGGCGTCGATCGCCAGGAAGCGAATGCTGTTGATGCACAGCGATTCAACCGAGGTGCTGGGGGCGACAACCATGGTGGAAGGGGGCGAGGGAAAAGGAATGGGGCGAAGATCAGGGACCGAAGCGTTCCCCAGATGGCTTGGTTATCCGCCCATGCGGCGGAAGGCCAGGCAGACGTTGTGGCCGCCAAATCCAAAGGAGTTGGAGAGCACCACGTTCAGTTTGTGTTCCCGGGCCTGATTGGGAACGACATCCAGATCACACGCTGGATCGGGATTCTGGTAGTTGATCGTAGGGGGCACCAGGCCGTGCTCCATGGCCAGCACGGCGGCCACGGCTTCGATCCCACCGCTGCCGCCGAGGAGGTGGCCGGTCATCGATTTGGTGGAGCTCACCGGGATCTGGTAGGCCCGCTCCCCCAGGGCGCTCTTGATGGCGGAGGTCTCGTTGCTGTCGTTGGCCTGGGTGCTGGTGCCGTGGGCATTCACATAGTCCACGGCGCTGGCATCGAGCTTGGCGTCCTGGAGGGCCAGGCGCATCGCTTCGGCGCCTCCCACCCCACCGGGCGAGGGAGAGGTGATGTGGTGGGCATCGCAGGTCATGCCGTAGCCCACGATTTCAGCCAGCACCTGGGCGCCGCGGGCTTGCGCATGCTCGAGGCTTTCGAGCACCAACACCCCGGCGCCTTCCCCAATCACAAAACCGTTGCGCTCGAGGTCGAAGGGACGACTGGCGGTGGCGGGATCGTCGTTGCGGAAGGAGAGGGCCTTGGCGCTGGCAAATCCGGCCACCCCCAGGGGCGTGATCGCTGATTCGGCGCCGCCACACACCATGGCGTCGGCCAGACCCATCTGGATGATCCGGAACGCATCGCCGATGGCATTGGAGCCGGCGGCGCAGGCGGTGGCCACGGCGGTGCTGGGCCCCTTGGCGCCCAGGGCGATCGCCGCCAGGCCGGTGGCCATGTTGGGGATCATCATCGGCACGCAGAAGGGGCTGACCCGATCCGGGCCGCGCTCGCTCATTACCTGGGCCTGGGTTTCCATCATCAACAGACCGCCCACCCCGGAACCGATGGCGGTACCGATGCGGTGCTGGTTGCTGTCGTCGATGGTGAGGCCGGCATGGGCCACGGCCTGCTTGGCGGCCACCACCCCAAATTGGCAAAAGCGATCCCAGCGCTTGGCTTCCTTCGGCTCCAGCCAACCCGAGGGGTCAAAGCCTTTCACTTCGGCGCCAAAGCGGCAGGCGTGGCGGGAGGCGTCAAACAGGGTGATCGGAGCCACGCCATTGCGACCCGAGCTCAACCCCTGCCAGTAGCTGGCGACGTCGTTGCCGATTGGTGTGACCGCGCCCAGACCTGTGATGACGACGCGATGGAGACCCTGAACCCCCATGGAGTGGCTCAGGCCTGCTTGTCTTGGATGTATTTCACGGCGTCACCCACGGTGGTGATGCCTTCGGCGGCTTCGTCGGGGATCTCGATGTCGAAGGCCTCTTCCAGAGCCATCACCAGCTCGACGGTGTCGAGGGAGTCGGCGCCAAGGTCGTTCTGGAAGTTGGATTCCGACTTCACCTCAGCAGCATCAACGCTGAGTTGCTCAGCCACGATCGAGCGCACTTTCTCGAAGATCGCTTCCTGGGACATGGTCGCTTTGTGAGTCGATGCACTCTACGGGTCGCCCTGCGCAGGGTTCCTGTCGTATGAACAAGGGTGACGGCCTGGTGGCCGTGGCGGATCTCCTGCGGTGGCCGTCGGTACCTTGGGCTCCACGCCGTTCGTACCCGGCCAGTTCCTCACCGAGGCCCATGTCCCACGCCGTCAAGATCTACGACACCTGCATCGGCTGCACCCAGTGCGTGCGGGCTTGCCCCCTCGATGTGCTCGAGATGGTGCCCTGGGATGGTTGCAAGGCCGGTCAGATCGCTTCATCCCCCCGCACCGAAGACTGCGTGGGCTGCAAGCGCTGCGAAACCGCCTGCCCTACCGACTTCCTCAGCATCCGCGTGTACCTGGGCGACGAAACCAGCCGCTCGATGGGCCTCTCCTATTGATCCGCGGTTAGTTCAGCGGGCTAAAGCTGCGATTGGCCGAACTCTCGCCGAAAGCGCTTAGCTCAAAGCTCCCAGCCCAAGCTCCCATAAGCTCAAGCCCGGCCCCGTGCCGGGCTTTTTTGTTTCGCTCGTGGTTGCGTCCCTATGTGCGGCATCGTTGCCCTGATTGGTTCGCGGGAAGCGGCTCCCCAGTTGCTGGAGGGGCTGCGCCAGCTCGAATACCGCGGCTACGACTCGGCCGGCATCGCCACGATTGACGCTGGGGCTTCCGCCGAGGCTGCGGGCCATCTGCACTGCCTCAAGGCCGAAGGCAAGCTGGTGAACCTCACGGCCCGCTATGAGGCCCAGGGTGCTCCCGGCCATTGCGGCATTGGCCATACCCGCTGGGCCACCCACGGCAAGCCGGAAGAGCGCAACGCCCACCCGCACCTCGATGGCAGTGGTCAGCTGGCGGTGGTGCAGAACGGCATCATTGAGAACTACCGCAGCTTGCGCGAAGAGCTGCAGGCCGAAGGGGTGGTGTTCCGCTCGGACACCGATACCGAGGTGATCCCCCACCTGCTGGCCCGCCAGTTGGGGCGGTTGCAAGGCAGTGGAGCCCCTGGCGCTGGAAAGGTGGCCAGTGGCAGCCTGTTGCTGCAGGCGGTGCAGGAGGTGTTGCCGCTGCTGCATGGGGCCTACGCCCTGGCCGTGGTCTGGGCCCAGGCCCCCGGGGCCCTGGTGGTGGCCCGCAAAGCAGCGCCGCTGTTGATCGGGTTAGGGGAAGGCGAATTCCTCTGCGCCAGCGATACCCCGGCCCTGGCGGGTTTCACCCGCACGATCCTGCCGATGGAAGACGGCGAGGTGGCCCTGCTCACGCCCCTGGGCATCGAGCTCTATGACGCGGCGGGCAGCCGGGTGCAGCGCAGCCCGAGCCTGCTGAGCGGCACCGAGCACGTGGCCGACAAGCGCAGCTTCCGCCACTTCATGCTCAAGGAAATCCATGAGCAGCCGGAAACGGCGGCCCTTTGGGTGGCCCGCCACCTGCCCGATAACGGCCTTGTGGCCTTGCCCTTGGATGAATCG
>JBEDHM010000145.1:0-5267 GCA_041174105.1 Cyanobacteriota bacterium
ACCAGCAGCAGGGGGTCTTCGCCGCGGGCGGTGGCTTGCAGGGCCGCCACGGCAACGGCCGGGGCGGTGTTGCGGCCGATGGGTTCGAGCAAAATCCCCGCTGGCTTGATGCCGATCTGCCGCATCTGCTCCGCCACGATGAAGCGGTGGTCTTCGTTGCAGATCAACAGCGGCGGGGCGAGCCCTTCAAGCCCTTGCAGCCGCTGTTGGGTTTGTTGCAGCAGGGTGTCCTCTCCACTGCCCGCCAAAGCCCAGTACTGCTTGGGGTAGCTGGCTCTTGAGAGCGGCCATAGACGGGTGCCTGTGCCTCCGCAGAGGATCACGGGAACGAGAGATGGGGTGCTCAACGCGTCGATGGCGATCGTTCCATTTTGAAGGTAGGGCGCTAACGCAACGGCCTACAGATCCAGCAATCCAGGCGGCGGGGTGATGCCAATCCAACCGGCTTCTAGCTGCACCTCCGGCACGATCGCTGTGACAAAGGGGATCAAGACTTTGCGGGAGTCGAGTTCGATTTCCAGCAGGTCGTTGCCGGCGTGGATCAGATCGCTCACCCGGCCAATGGGCTTGCCCTCCAGCCGCACCTCCAGACCCACCAGATCGAGCAGGTGAAACTCCCCTTTGGCCAGCTTGGGCCGATCGCTGGAGCGCACCAGCAGTTGCTCGCCCACCAGGGCTTCCGCCGCTTCGCGGCTATCAACGCCAGCAAAACGCACCACAAACAACTCTTTGCCCGGCAGCTGTCGGCCACCCAAGAGCTCCACGGGCCGGGCGGGATCATCGCGGCGTTGCAGCCAGCGGTGGCCCGCTTGGGTGAAGCGCTCGGGGAAATCGCTCAAGGGCAGGATGCGCAACTCCCCTTTGAGTCCCTGGGCGGCCACCAGCTTGCCCACCACCATCAGCTCGTCGGGTTGTGTTGGGGGCGTTCTCATGGGTGGGGACGTAGTCATGGGCTCTTTTGAAGTTGCTGCACGGCGCGGCGCAGCAGTGGCAGCGATTGCTCGCAGATCACAAGGATCTGCTCCGAATCCAGATCGAAGTACTGGTGGGCGATCACATCCCGGAACCCCATTGCCCCGCGCCAATCAACCTCGGGGAATTGGCTGGCCAGGCCTCCATCCATCAACCGATCAAGGCGTTTGATGGCTTCGCCAACGGCAAGGAATTGCATGCAGATCACATCCAGCAGATCCTGGCCTGCCTCCTGATCCAGTAAGGCTGGATTCTCGAGCAAGGGTTGGGCCTTGCGCGCGATCCGCTCGAGGGCATGGGTTAGTTGGAGGAGGAGGTCGGGGAGGCTGGGATTCACGCCAGCACCCCTTCCGAAAGGATCCGTTGCCGCAGGGTTGGATTCATTCGCTCCCGTAGCCGCACCAAGTCGATTGGGCGATCCAGGAGGGCTTCGAGTTCTTGTTTGAGGTGAACGGGGGCGTAGGGCTCGAGCCGCTCGAAGCGAACCCACACATCCACGTCGCTGGTTGCGCTGGCTTCATCACGGGCCATCGAGCCAAACAGGCCGATTTCGGCCAGCTGAAAGCGCTGTTGCCAGTGGGGCAGCTGTTGGCGTAGCAGGGCGAGCACGTGATCTTTGCCAAGGCCGCCAAGTTCTGGCTTGGGCAGGGCGGCATGGTCGGCCTGGTGGCGGAGCCAGTAACCGCTGGGCAGCTTGAAATAGCTGCAGAGCCGGCGATCGGTATCGGGGCTGATCAGGCGCTTGCCGTTGGTGATGGCACTGATGCGGGAAGCCGGTACGCCGATGTCCTTGGCGAGGCGGTATTGGCTGAGGCCCCGGGGCTCCAGGAAGGAGCGCTTGAGGTGTTCACCCGGGGACACGCTCTGCATAGTTGGATAGTACCGCGATGCGGAATGGGTCGCTGGGTTGATGGGTTTCGATCAATAATGGGCTGACGCCAGCATTGTTTCCCTGGCTGGCTTGAACCATGGCCAACCTTCCGATCCTTCCCGGCTCCACGGTGGTGGTGCGCGACGGCCGCTCGATTTACAACGGCTACAAAGGTTTCGTGCAGCGCATCAGTGGCAGCAAGGCGGCGGTGCTGTTTGAGGGCGGCAACTGGGACAAGCTCGTGACCATGCCGCTGACAACCCTGGAGCAGGCCTGAGGTTTTCCAGCTTGGTCTCTCTCAGCCTCAGGCTTCAGGGGCGGCGGAGGGATGCCAGGGCTGATCGGGCAGCATCCTGTTCGGCGGCGCGGCGCGAGGGACCCCAACCTTGGTGGGCCGGCTGTCCTGGAAGGCTCACTTCGCACCAGAACCGCCGGGGATGGCCATGGCCCTGGTGGCGCTCTTCGCAGCGGTAAGTGGGTAGGCCCAGCCCCTGGCCCTGACTCCATTCCTGCAGGCCCGATTTCCAGTTGTGGCGGTCGGGATCGGCGAGCAGCTCGGCGGCGCTGGTTTGCCAGTGGGGCGTGAGCCACTGGAGCACGGGATCGAGGCCGCCATGGCGGCCTCCCCAAGCGGTGTAGATGGCGCCGATCAGGGCTTCCGTGCATTCGGCCCGCACGGTGGCCTGGCCCGCTGGATCACCCAGGGCCATGGCCCCCAGATGGATCACGGCTTCGATGCCGCAGCGTTCGCCCAGATCAGCCAGCCAACGGTCGCTAACTAGTTGGGCCCTGAGCGCTGAGCGGCGCCCCACGCTGAGGCTGCCGTGGTGCTGCTCCAGATAGAGCGAGGCCGCCAGCCTGAGCACCGCATCGCCCAGAAACTCGAGCTGCTCGTGGTTGATCGCCAGGCCGGCTGAGCTATGGCTGAGGGCTTCTTCGATGGGCGCTAGAGCCTTGGCGTTGGCGCCTGGGCCGCCGGGAGCGCCGGGGTTGAGGCCCAACTGGCTGAGGAAGGCAACCAAGGGCTCCAGGCGGGCTGGTTTCACAGCGGGCGGTAGCTCAGGGGCGAAGAAAGGGATGAAAGCAGGACATAAGCCGGGTTCTGTTCTCCTGCCGCTGGCCGGAGCCGCGGCGGGGGATGGTCATCTGTCTGGGACCGCCGTTGCCGGCGGCCTCGAGCGGCGCACTGTTAGCGGGACTGGTGCCATGGCCAACCGTTGTCCCTGGGCCTTGCTCCCGGCCGGGGTTTACCGAGCCAGCACCTCTCGATGCTGCTGGTGCGCTCTTACCGCACCCTTGCACCCTTGCCTGTGCCACGGGCAAGCCCGGGCCATCGGCGGTGTGTTTCTGTGGCACTCTCCTCACGGTCACCCGCACTGGGCGTTACCCAGCAAGCCTGGCCATTGGGGAGCCCGGACTTTCCTCAACCAAGCGCGAGCCCGGCCCGAAGGCCAGGCCACCTTGATCGCGACCACCTCGCCTGCTTTCACAGCCCATCATGCCTGCGTGGCCAGCACGGATAATGGCAATTGTGGGGCTGTAGCTCAGCCGGATAGAGCGACGGTTTCCTAAACCGTAGGTCGTGGGTTCGAGTCCCGCCAGCCCCGTTTGAAGGATGTGGTGGCCTTGGGCTCAGGGCAAAAGCTTGGCGGATCGTTGCTGTGCCCAGCGATCCCCATGGATCAGGCCGCAGCACTTGTGTGCCCCGCCAAATGCCTTGGTGACGGGCTGGGGCAGGCGGTAGGGGGGGCCGTCGTGAGGAAATGATCGACGGGAGGAAACGATCGGGAGAACAGGAGTTCTGTACAGCCTGTACAGAATCACAAACCGCGAAAAACACCTGGCCTCGCCATTCCCAGCGATTCCCATGGGCGTCGCTTCGGGAGGCCATATGGCCCAAGAGCTCCAGCGCGGTTTGCCTTGGCTGCTGTGATCCGGCGAGCTAGCCCGCGACTGGGTTTGGGAGAGCGTATCGAGCACTACCTGTAGCGCCCTTCCCATTTCGAACACCCCAGCTAGCGTGGGGCCAGTCGTCTGAATGCGATGACCCAGCTCCACGATTTGCGCCTGCGCCTGCTGGTGCAACAGGAAAGCGAACGCATTGCCGGTAGCCAGCCCGATGAGCTGGATCTCTCGGTGGTGCAGGCCCGTTGCCTCTGCTGGTTGGCGCTCCTGGCAGAAGCCCACGAGGAGCAGGCCACCGATGCCGAAAAGCGCGGTGATGTGGAGCAGGCCATGGGCTGGTTTGCCGATTCGATGCGGCTGCGCGATGTGATCAACGTGGTGACCTCGATTGAGATCCCCCTGCCCGCCGCCAGCGATCTCGCCGACGACGACGTCGATGGGGCAGGTGGTGACGCTGGCCCCCTGGCGGCTTGATCGACCGTCTGAATGCCATGATGGTGCTCACGAGCACAAGGGAGTGCGGTGCCAGAAGAGCCCTGCCAATGCCCTGATTGCCAGCGGTTTTATCGGGAACACGACCGGTTGATCCGCGAAAATCCCACCCTGCGCCAGCAGCAGGAGCTCAGTTGGGCTGCGCTGCAATCGTTTCGCACCCTGGCTGGGCGCGTGATGGAGGAGTTGCAAAAACAGCAGGAGGCCGCTGAGTCGGCAGCTGAATCATCCGCCGATGCCCCCCAACCGGGCGGATCCGGCGGGCAGCACACCCCAACAGCCGCTGCAGGGACGGCCTCGGCGGCCCATGCCGACGCCAACCCTGGCGAGCCCGAGCCAATACAGCAGGCCATGGCCGATCTGGAGAACATCAACGCCCACCTGTTTTCGATCGAAGCCCTGATGGAGCGCATCTTTGATGTGCGCGTTCCAGAAGAGGTGGAGCAGAAATTCCGGGAGCTCGCCGGTGAATTGGCTCCCGATCCCCTCAACGCCGATCGGCTACGCCTGAATCGCCTGCTCCATCAAACCCCCGATTTGCCCGATCGCGGCTGAGGCCACCAGGCTCAATCCAGCTCGCAGCTGATCGTGACCGGGTAGCTCTCGGCCTGCCAAATGCGCTCGGCGTATTCCCGGATCGAGCGATCCGAGGAGAAAAAGCCAGTGCGGGCCGTATTGAGCAGCGACATCCGGTTCCACAGGGCCGGGTTGGACCAGGCCCGATCCACCTCGCCCTGGGCGCGAAGATAGTCGTTGAAATCGGCCAGCACAAAGAAGGGATCGCTGCCGGTGAGGTTTTGCAGGAGCGGCCGGAACAGATCCCCATCGCCATGGCTGAAATGGCCCTGCTCGATCAGGCGCAGGATGTCGGTGAGCTCGGGCATCGATCCGATCAGTTCCCAGGGCCGGTAGCCCCCTTTCGCCAACGCTGAAATTTCATCGGCGGTTTTGCCAAACAGGAAGAAGTTGTCGGCCCCCACCTGCTCACGGATTTCCACATTGGCGCCATCGAGGGTGCCGATGGTGA
>JBEDHM010000146.1:0-2554 GCA_041174105.1 Cyanobacteriota bacterium
GATAGGTGGAGGCATCGTCCACCAACTTGCGCAGGATGCTTGCCACCAGCTCCTCGGGGGCGTATTCCCTCTCGGTGGCCGGGCAAACCACCCGCACATTGCCCTGGTCATTGGCTCGCACCGTGTAGGGCACGGCCAAGCTGTTCTCCTCGAGCTCGTCCCACTGGCGGCCGACAAACCGCTTGAGGTTGGCGAAGGTGTTGCGCGGGTTCAGCACCAGTTGACGGCGGGCCAGCTGCCCCACCACCAATTCCTTCTCCCGGGTGAAGCCCAACACCGAAGGCGTGGTGCGACTGCCCTCCGCACTGGCAATCACTTGCGGGCGACCACCCTCCAGCACCGCCACCACAGAGTTGGTGGTGCCCAGGTCGATTCCAACTATTCGACCCATGAACGCCGCCGTCTCATCCAACAGGCTGTCGAACTTCAAAAATACCGGGCCTGGGGCGTTAAACACGATTTAATCCGTCACCAGGGGGCGGTTCGTAAATTCGAACCACTGGTGGAATGCCCCCAGGCTCCGCCAATCAACCGATCTCACCTCGTCAGAGATCCAGCTTCTTCCCTATGCCGACGGATCCAAGCCTTGCCGGCCAACAGGTTCCTGGATCACCGAAGGATGCCTTCACCCTCAGGCGGCGTCCACCGGCCGAAAAACTGGTGGATATCGGCTTTCGCCAGCTCAGCTTCAGCTTGGCTTCCCTGGTGGCCATTGTGTTGCTGGGGATCTTCCTCACCGTGTTTGGCCAGGCCCGCGAAGCCATTGCCCAGTTCGGCCTTGGCTTTCTCACCACCTCCGACTGGGATCCCGGAAACGACAACTACGGGGCCTTTGTGGCCATCTACGGCACCCTGGTGAGTTCCCTGCTGGCCCTGGTGATCGCCGTCCCCCTGGGCGTGGGTACGGCGATCTTCATCACGGAAGATCTGATTCCCGTTCCACTACGTGAAGCGATTGGCCTGATGGTGGAGCTGCTGGCGGCGCTGCCCTCGGTGGTGCTGGGTCTCTGGGCGATTTTCGTGATGGAGCCCACGATTCGGCCTGCCCTCAACCTGCTCCACAAGCTGTTGGGCTGGAGCCCTTTCTTCAACACGGTGCCCCAGGGCCCCGGCATGGCCCCAGCCATCCTGATCCTGGTGGTGATGGTGCTGCCGATCATCACGGCCATTTCCCGCGATGCCCTCAACCAGGTTCCCGTCGAATTGCGTCAAGGGGCCTACGGCATTGGCACCACCCGCTGGGGGGCGATTTTCAATGTGATTTTGCCGGCCGCCATCTCCGCGATCATTGGCGGCGTGATGTTGTCGCTTGGGCGTGCCATGGGCGAAACCATGGCCGTGACCATGATCATCGGCAACTCACTCAACTTTGATCTTTCCCTGCTGGCTCCTGGCAACACCATTGCCTCGATGCTCGCCAACCAATTCGGGGAAGCCGATGGGATTCAGGTGTCGGCGTTGATGTACGCGGCCCTGATCTTGATGGTGCTCACCTTTGCCGTGAATGTGGCGGCCCAATGGATCGTGCGCAGGCTCAGCTTGCGGTACTGACCAACCCACTGCCTGATCGCTTCATCCATCCACTCCTGAGTTGCCAGCGCCACCCATGGCCCCCCACGCGTCGATCACCTACGCCAATTCCGATCTGTTTGATCGAAGGCCCCTGTTTTTTGATCCCAACCTCAAGCGCAACCGGTTCAATCAGCTCCTCACCGGACTTGCGGCGGTGTTTTCGGTAATCGCAGTGCTGCCGCTGGTGTTGGTGCTTGGGCACGTCTTGGTGAAGGGGGGCCGGTTGATCAGCGTGGCCCTGTTCACCGAATTGCCCCCGGCACCGGGTCTGGAAGGTGGGGGGATCGGCAACGCGATTCTGGGAACGTTCATCGTGACGATCATTGCCTCCCTAATCGCCGTCCCCGTTGGGGTGGGTGGCGGGATTTTCCTGAGTGAATATTCCCGCGGCGGCTGGTTTACCAACTTCATCCGCTTTGGCAACGACGTGCTGGCCGGGGTGCCCTCCATCATTGCCGGGGTGTTCATCTACGGCCTGGTGGTGGTCACCAAGATCTTTTTTGATCAGAGCTATAGCGCCGTGGCTGGGGGCATTGCCTTGGCGGTGCTGATGTTGCCCACCGTGATCAAGACCACCGACGAAGGCTTAAGGCTCGTTCCCCAGGAGCTGCGCTGGGGTGCCTATGGCGTGGGGGCCTCCAAATTTGTGACGGTGTTTCGCATCACCTTGCCGGCAGCCCTGACCCCGATTGCCACCGGTGTTGTGCTCGCCATCGCCAGGGCAGCGGGAGAAACGGCACCATTGATCTTTACCGCCCTGTTCTCTCCGTTCTGGCCGGAGGGGGTGTTCAACCCCATCGCCTCGATGTCGGTGCTGATCTACAACTTCGCGATCATGCCCTACGACTACCAGAACGCATTGGCCTGGGCCGCGAGCTTTGTGTTGGTGGTGATGATCCTGGGGGCCAACCTGTTGTCCAGGTGGATTAGCAGCAAGGGTAAAACCTGATGGGCGATCCCTCTTCACCACCGCCCCCAGGGC
>JBEDHM010000147.1:0-2727 GCA_041174105.1 Cyanobacteriota bacterium
ACAACGGGGTGAGGGCCGGGGCGAAGAGAGCCGGGCTCAGGCGGCGCAGCAGGGTCACACAACAACTTCGGGTGGCGCCCATGCTGCTGCATCCCACGACCATTGCATCAGGCAATTCCCGCACCGGCCTCTTCGACCCGAATTTCGTGGTGAATTTCAGCCAGCTCGAGCACCCCATCTTTCCAGGAATGGATCGAGCGGGTTCGGTAGCGGTCCTGATCCACAAGCCGGATCTGCTCGAGGATGTCCCACTGCAGGTAGTGGGATTCGAAGATCAATTCGTGCTCATCCACCTGACGGATCTGACTCTTGGTGGGAGTCCCGCAGAGATACCCCCGACTGCGCCGCAACTGATGGCCGCAGAGGTAGGCCTCCATCACCCCTTCCGGCACATAGCGCGGTTTTTTTTCAAAAAACTCGTAGGGCTGATCGGGCCACCAGGTGAAGCGATAGGCGGCATCACCCTCCACCGGCTCGGTGAAGGATTCCACCCGCAGCATCATGTCGACCCGCAAATCCTCACCATCCGCAAAGAAATACAACCGCCGCGAACGCCAAAGCCCCAGGTTGCGGGCAAACCAGCGCTTGAGATTGGAATCGAGCTGCACCCGGCTGCGGGCACCGGCCAAGGCCCCACCAGGCAAGGCCATGGCAGGGTGCTGGTGGCGAAACGGATCCGGGGAGAGCGCTGGAAAGGGGCCCATGGCAATCCCGCCCGGGGGCGTTCAACAAGGATCCACTCAGTCATAGCGAGTTCTGTAAGCCCTGCCCAAATCCCCATAAGGTGTCGGCGTGACTGTCGAACCCCTGCCAAGCCCAAGGGAACGCCCTGATCTGGATCAGGAGTCGAACCGCCAGGACTTGAAGCTGCTCCTGGTGGCGGCCAAGTACCACCTGGCCAGTCCAGACATTCGCAGCCTGCTGCACATCCTCAAAAGCGAAGACTGCGGCTTCGAGGTGAGCCTGGAGATTGCCGACCCGGCCAGCCAACCCGAACTGCTCGAACTGCATCGCCTGGTGGCCACACCAGCACTGGTGAAGCTCACGCCCGAACCCAAGCAGGTGTTCGCAGGCAATGCCCTGACCCAGAAGCTCCGCAGTTGGCTGCCCCGCTGGCAGCAGGTGGAAGTCGTCACCGGCCTGGGGATGAGTCTGCGGCCTGCGGAAGTGGACGGCAGCCGAACCCAACGGGAGGTGCAACTGGAGGACCAACTGCTGGTGCTTCGTCAGGAAAACGAAACCCTGATTGAACGCCTCAGCGTGCAGGAACGGTTGCTGCGCATGGTGGCCCACGAACTGCGCACCCCGCTCACCGCCGCCAAATTGGCCCTGCAAAGCCACCTACTCGGCCAGATCGATGAGCCCCGCTTTCGCGACGTGCTCAACCGCCGCTTTGACGACATCGAAGAACTCTCCAAAGATCTGCTGGAGGTGGGCACCACCCGCTGGGAAGCCCTGTTCAACCCCCAGCGCCTGAGCCTGGGGAAAGTGGCGGCCGAAGCCATCCTCGAGCTGGAGAAACTGTGGATCGGCCGGCAACTGGAATTGGTTACCGACATCCCCGCCGACCTCCCAGACGTGCTTGGCGACCAACGGCGGATGCGCCAGGTGGTGCTCAACCTGCTGGAAAACGCCCTGAAATTCACCCCCGACCATGGCAAGGTGAGTTTGACGATGCTGCATCGCACCAACCAGTGGGTGCAGGTGAGCATTTGCGACAGCGGGCCGGGCATCCCCAAGGATGAACACGAGCGGATCTTTCTCGACCGGGTGCGCCTGCCCCAAACCTCCAGCACCACCTCCGGCTTCGGCATTGGCCTTTCGGTGTGCCGCCGCATCGTGGAGGTGCACGGCGGCCGGATCTGGGTGGACTCCGACGTGGGCGAGGGGGCCAGCTTCCATTTCACTGTTCCGGTTTGGAATGGCCGTCCTGGGCCATCCAGCCGGATCCTCACCAGCGGCGACGCCTTGACGAAGGGCGCCACGGACCCGTAGTTTCCAAGACATCAACACCGGTGGCGTCGAGTCAAATGCTCGACCATCACTTGGATGTTGTGGCCTCGCCCCCATCGTCTAGAGGCCTAGGACACCTCCCTTTCACGGAGGCGACAGGGGTTCGAATCCCCTTGGGGGTATGCATCATCCGTTGCCCAAGATCAACGGCCCAAGACCAGCGGCCCTAGGCCTTGGTTTTGAGCACGAGGGTTTTGAGCACGACGCCTGGATACCTGCCTGTTGAAATCTCCCCAGCGAGATTTCTGCCGTGTGGAGGCGGTTTGAACAAGCGTTTTCAATAGGCCTTCTCAACAGGCCTTGTCAGCCGTTGCTCCCATCTGGTGAGTTCACGCAACCGGTGCGTTCAAGCGCTGTGGGCATCGGAGCGCCGCAGGGCTTCCCGCTGGACGGCGCGCAAGTTGCTGGCCAAATCGTCGCGCAGCCTCTGTTCAATCAGGCCAATCGGCATGCCCGCACGCCCCTGAACCGTGAGCTCATAAAACAGCGCGGTGATCGGCAACTCGCCCTGGGCGGAGGGGGTACTGGTGCCAGTGCTGGGGGGACCAGCCTGGCTGGAAATGCGCCAGGTGCCCTCAAAGCGGCGGAAATCGCCCCGGCGCATGGCAAAGCGCAGTTCACCGGCCTCCCGGTCTTCCACCAGCTCCAGCTCCACCTTGGCGCTGAAGCGCAACCCACAGAACTGCTGGGTTCCTACCTGCTCCAGGCCCACCG
>JBEDHM010000148.1:0-4180 GCA_041174105.1 Cyanobacteriota bacterium
CTGACTGGCATGGCAAACGGGCCCTGGTGCTCGGCTGCGGCGGCAGTGCCAGGGCCGTGGTGGCCGGCCTGGTGGAGCTCGGCTTTGGCACGATCCACGTGGCCGCCCGCCGGCCCGATGCCCTGGAGGCCTTCCGCCAGAGCTGCGGCCCCTGGGCTCCCCAACTCACACCCCTGACCTGGGGGGAGCTGGCCGGCGAAACCGAAGCGCCCCTGGCCCAGGCCGATCTGGTGGTGAACAGCACCCCGCTTGGCATGGCCTCCGCCACCGATCGGGAGGCGGCCCTGGCCTGCCCGCTGGAGACGGCCCAACTGGACCAACTCCAAACCGGCGCCACGGTGTACGACCTGATCTACACACCCAGGCCCACCCAGCTGCTGCGGCAAGCCGCCGCCCGCGGCTGCCAGGTCCAGGACGGCCTGGAGATGCTGGTGCAGCAGGGGGCCGCGGCCCTGAAGCTGTGGAGTGGCCTCGACGCCGTGCCCACAGACGCCATGCGGGCAGCCGTGGAAGCCGCCCTCGTCAGCCAGGCCGGAGCGGCTGCCTAGCCTGCAGCGAGTGAACAAGGCTGATCTGATGCAAGGTCCCCCGATCTGGCAACGGCTGTTGGCGGCGGCGGCCTACCTGTTGCCCTGGAGCGATGGGATCCCCTTTGGCCAGGGTCTGTTTGGTCTGTTCCCCCTGCTGAGCTGGCTCCAGCTCCCGGCGCTACCGGTGGTGCTCGTACAGCAATTGGTGCCCTTTGGCAGCTTGGTGCTGTTTTTGGTGCTGTTTCTGGCGGTGGTGCGCAACAGCAAGGTGCCCTACTTCATCCGCTTCAGCGTGCTGCAGGCAATCCTGGTGGACATCGTGTTGGTGCTGCTGAACCTGGCCTTTGGGGTGTTGCGGCTCAACGGCGGCAGCTTTGCTGGTCGCACCCTGAGCAACACGGTGTTCCTGGGAATCCTGGTGTTGGTGGTGTTTGGCGTGGTGGAAAGCCTGCGCGGCAAAGAGGCCGACATCCCCACCGTGTCGGAAGCGGTGCGGCTTCAGCTCTATTAGCCAGCCCCTGCTGCGATAGGTTTGTCGATCCGTCGCTGGTGAGCCCTGTGCTCGCTGGCCCCTGCCCCTTCAGGCTTCCCCGACAGGCGACCATGACGCAGTCCTATTACGAGACCATGTACATCCTTCGTCCGGACATCCCGGAGGAAGAGGTGGAAACCCATGTGGCCAAATACCGCGACCTCGTGACCGAGTCCGGCGGTGTGGTGCTGGATTGCCAGATGCGCGGCAAACGCCGCCTGGCTTACACGATCGCCAAGCACCGCGAAGGCATCTACGTGCAGCTGAACCACGATGGTGACGGCCAGCATGTGGCCCCCCTGGAGCGGGCCATGCGCCTCTCCGAAGATGTGATCCGCTACCTCACGATCAAACAGGACGGACCCATGCCCGCCCCCCGCACCATCCCCGGTGCCGTGAGTGAAGCCGCGCCCATGGAACCCGCCGCCAGCGCCGAGCCTGCCGCAGCCGCGGTCTGAACCGGTCGCAAGAGCGCCGGCTAAGGCTTGTGAATGCCAAAGGCAATCTGTATGGTCCGGCCATGGAGCCGGATCTGCATCAAGCCCCCGAACCGAAGTGGCCCTCTGCGGCTGCTTCGGTTTTTGTTTGGGCGCAACAGCAGCTCAAACCGGACCAGCCCGAGCCTCAGACCCCCTGGGAACTCCAGGCCATGGCCCGGGAACTGCAGGCCGCCCAGGCCGAACTCAACAGCCTCCACGCGCTGCTGGAGGACATCCCCGACATCTTTGAGCGCAAGTTTGAACAGCGGCTGCAACCGCTCCTGGCGGAAAACCAGGCGCTACGCCAGCAACTGCTACAGCTGAAGCAGGCCCAGCAAGCGCCCGCTGCCCAAGTGCTCCTGCCTGCCAAGGCGATCCGTCACGCGTTTGCCCTGGGGTTGGGCCGGCGCGATCTCGGCTCCCCCGGGCAAAACAACGGCCACCAACCCAACAGCGAAGAGCACGACGGCGACCAACGGGCCGCCTGAGCCTCAGCGCCGGCGGGCAGCCGCCCAGAGCCGGGTGGGCAAGCCCCACACGTAGATGAAGCCTTCCGCCGCCCTGTGGTCGAACTGGTCCTCGGCGCCATAGGTGGCCATGTCGGGCACATAGAGGCTGTGGGTGCTGCTGCTGCGACCCACCACCGTGGCGTTGCCCTTGTGGAGTTTCACCCGCACGGTGCCATTGACGGTGTGCTGGGTGCGATCGATGAAGCCATCGAGGGCTTCCTTGAGGGGGCCGTACCAGAGGCCCTGATACACCAGATCGGCCCAGCTGGCCTCGATCTGACGCTTGTAGCGCTGCACATCGGCGGCCAGGGTGAGACTTTCAAGCTCCTGGTGGGCCTTGATCAACAGGAGCAGGCCCGGGGTTTCGTAAATCTCACGGCTCTTGATGCCCACCACCCGGTTTTCCACCATGTCGAGGCGGCCAAAGCCATGGCTACCGGCCAGGGCATTGGCGCAGCGAATCAGGCTCACCGGATCCAAACGCACCCCATCGATGCTCACCGGATTGCCCTGCTCAAAGCCGATCTCCACGATCTGGGGGGCCGCCGGAGCGGCATCCACCGACACCGTCATCGCGTAGATCTCCTCGGGGGGCTCCACGTTGGGATCCTCCAGGGGACCGGCCTCAATCGAGCGGCCCAGCAGGTTGAGGTCAATCGAATAGGGGGATTGTTTGCTCACCGGCGAAGGGATGCCGCAACGCTCGCCGTAGGCAATGGTTTCCTCACGGCTCATGCCCCATTCCCGGGCGGGGGTAAGCACCTTGAGATCCGGGGCCAAAGCGCCGATGGCCACATCGAAACGCACCTGGTCGTTGCCCTTGCCGGTGCAGCCATGGGCCACCGCATCGGCGCCCACCTCGCGGGCAATCTCCACCAGGCGGCGGGCGATCAGGGGCCTGGCCAGGGCTGTGGACAGGGGATAGCGGCCTTCGTAGAGGGCGTTGGCGCGAATGGCCGGAAAAGCGAATTCGGTGATGAAGGGCTCAATTAAGTCGCCCACGATTGATTGGCTGGCACCGGAATCCAGGGCCTTCTGACGAATCGGCTCGAGCTCATCCCCCTGGCCCAGATCGGCGGCAAAGGTGATCACCTCCTCCACGCCCCATTCCTGCTTGAGATACGGGATGCACACGCTGGTGTCGACACCCCCGGAATAGGCCAAGACCGCCTTCTTCGCCCGACCCATCAACCCAACTCCTGCAATCAATGCAGCGATTCTCCCTCGCCGGCGTTCCGCCACTGGCTCAATAGCCAGAGCGCCACCAGGGCCGGCGGCACCAGCACCAAACACCACACCAGGGCCGGCTGCACCGCCAAGGGCTCGGGCCAGCGCTCCCCACTGGCGGCAAGGGCCGCACTGGCCGCCAGGGCCAAGGCCCACAGGCGCAGCACGGAGCGCGCCTTGGATGGCACGGGTGCAGGCTCGGCTGGGCTGTCGTCGACCATCGGGGAGGGGGCGCTCGATCTCGGCAGGTATGGTGGTGGATTGGTTTGTCAGGCCCGGCCTGAATCGTTTTCAAACCGCATGAGCAATCTCGCAACCAGCGGCACCGGCAGTCTCGAAAGCGGCAGTCGCCTCGACAGCATCAACCCTTCGCTCACCCGCTACGGCCGCACCGAGCCAGCTCCCGTGCTGCCCCTGCGCGATGAGCCTGATCTGCTCAGCTGGCTGGAAACCAGCGGTCGCCTGGTGGCCGACGAAGAAACCGCCAGCACCGATGTGAGCACGGTGGAAGAGGAGGAACTCTCGGCGCTGATGGGCGAAAAAGAGGACTACAACAAAGACGACGAGACCCAAGAAGAAGACTGGGAAGACTGATCTTGCGTCTCCCTGTGGCACTTCCCTGGCCCAGCAACAGCCGCCAAGCAGCGACTGTGCTGGGCTTTTTGCTGCTCGCAGCCTGCCTGCTGAGCGATGGGCTGGTGGCCAATTCCATGCTCACCCTGCCCCTGGTGGTGGCGGGTGTGATCAGCTGGGGCGTGACGGGCTGGGGGGTGCCCCGGCTGCGCGCCCTCAAGCTCGGCCAGGTGATCCGCGAAGAAGGGCCCAAGGGCCACCAGAGCAAGGCAGGCACCCCCACCATGGGCGGGCTGTTGGCCGTTCCCGTGGGGGTGCTGGTGGGTGGGT
>JBEDHM010000149.1:0-4657 GCA_041174105.1 Cyanobacteriota bacterium
TGGGCGAAGAGATTGCCGGCCTCTGGTCGAGCAGCGATGCCCTGGCGACAGCCCTGCTCAGTGCCGGCGAGGCGGCCGACGAACCGCTGTGGCGCCTCCCGCTGCGGCCGAGCTACAAGCAGGGGCTCAAAAGCCCGGTGGCTGACATGAAAAACACCGGACCCCGACCAGGGGGCTCGATTACGGCCGCCCTCTTCCTGCAGGACTTCGTGAAAGCCGATCTGGCCTGGGCCCACCTCGACATCGCAGGCACCGTCTGGAGTGACAAGGGGCGGGGCGCCGATCCCGCTGGCGCCACGGGTTTTGGGGTGCGCACCCTGGTGGAGTGGATCTGCCGGGGGGCCCCGGCCTAGGTTGGCCCCCTGACCTCTCCAACCCCACGAGCAAGGTTCACCCTGATGGCTGTTCGCAAGATCCGCTGGTACGTCAAGGCCCAACTGGGCGTTCTGCTGCTGCCGGCGGGCCTGTGTCTGTTCGGTGAAGCGGTGATTCGCAAAGGCATTCAAGCCCTGGCAGCCTCGGGAAACATTGAAACCGTTGCCAACCCGGGGCCCTGGTTTTGGTACGGAACCTTCGGCCTGATCATGATCAACGCCGGCGTGGGCTTGATGATCGAAAGCGGACTGCTGCGGGGCTATCCGCGCGAGGGCTGATCAGGCGGCAGCCGAACGGGGAGAGCATGCACCCGTCGTGGAGGCCCCCAGGCTGGCGCGCCATTGATCTGGAGCCTCGAGGGCATGGATTTGCCAACGGGCCCGTTCACTGCACAGGGGCAGCAGACGGTCGAGATCGTCGGCCGCCTGCTTGGGGCTTTGATAGGGCCCCACGTGGCGGGTCTGCAGACCTTCACGGATGGTCAGCAGATACATACAGAGCACTGCACGAAAGCCTGAAAACGCTAGGCACATCCCTTTGGGGGCAAAAGATCGGAAAGCCACACCCTGTCAGGGTTTGCCCGTTTTTTGCGCCAAAGCCGCTTCAGCTTTTCCTCGGATTTGCCGTGGTTTGGCTGCCCTTGCCCGCCCAAGGACTCGCCGATCGGGCCCTGGTGCCCCAGAGGGCATCCAGGCGGCGATCGCGGCCACAGGCCCAGCGGTAGTAGTTGTATTTGACGGTGTTGCGCTCGGCGTATTGCTGGTGGTAACCCTCTGCCGGCCAGAACCGGCTGAGGGGTTCGATCTGCACCCGAATCGCTGAAACCGGTTTGTGCAACTCGGCTGCTGCCGCCTTCAAGCTGGCTTGCGCCTCGGCCTTCTGGGCGGCCGTACTGGTGAAGATCACGGGGCGGTAGGAATCACCGCGGTCACAGAATTGGCCTCCGCCATCGAGGGCATCCACGTTGCGCCAGTAGCTGCGCAGCAGGGCCGGATAGCTCAGCCGCTTGGGATCAAAGCGAACTTCCACCGCTTCTTGATGGCCCGTTTGCTCAGCCGACACCTGCTGGTAGGTGGGATTGGCCAGATGGCCGCCGCTGTAGCCGCTCACAGCCGACAACACACCAGGCAGGTGCTCCAAATCGTGCTCGAGGCACCAAAAACAGCCGCCGGCGAAGACCGCCGTTTGGGTTGTCCCACTGGTGGCAGGTGGGGCCTTCACCGGTGGCGTTGCCGCCCAAAGGGGCTGGCCCCCCAGAGACAACACCCCAGCGCCCACCAGCAGGCCCCACGCAAGGCCCCAGCGCAGCACGGAAGGCCAGGGACTCCAGGCCCCTAGCGGGCGCTTCCAAACAGGCATGCATTCCATGGGCCAGCCGCCAACTCAGCCTTGGGCTGTCAAGACTTGATCCAGGATGGCAGCCGCAGCCCGCTGGGTGACGCCGGGCTCGCCCAACTCCTGACGCAGCCGGCCATAGCCCTCAAGCATGGTGCGCCGAGCAACCCCAGCCTGGTTCAGGAGCGGCACGGCCTGGGTCACGATGGCCTTGGCGCTGAGATCCTCCTGCAGCAGCTCCGGCACCAGCCGCTCGCCCAACACGAGGTTCACCGGGGAGATGTGGGGCACGCTGAAGCGCAGGATGTGCCTGGCCACAAAGGCCGTCGGGCGGCTGACCCGATAGACCACCACCTGGGGCACACCGCGCAAAGCCAGTTCGAGGTTGACCGTGCCGGATTTGGCAATCGCCAGGTTCGCCGCGGCACAGAGGGCGGGTTTGAGACGGTCGGAATCGGCAGCTGGAATGATCAGAGCCCGCACCCCAGAGCGCAACAGCTGCTGGGAGAGCTGGGTTTCAAAGCCCGGCAGCCCTGCCGACACCACCACCTGCAAGGTGGGGTTGAGGGCTTGCAGCTGGGCAGCCGCCGCCACGATGTGGGGCAGCATGTAGCGCAATTCCTGCCGCCTGGAGGCGGGCATCAACAGCAGCACGGGCGCCTCAGGGTTCAACCCCAGCTGCTCACAGGCCTCGAGCCGCGTGGGCACAGGGCCAATGGTGTCGAGCAGCGGATGGCCCACGTAGGTCACGTTCGCCCCACGGCAGCGGTAGAAGCGGGCCTCCTGTTGAAAAATCGCCAGGATCTGGTTGGTAAAGCTGATCAGATTGGTGCGGCCTTTGGAGCCGAACTGGAACGCCCATTCCTGGGGAGCGATGTAATAGGTGACGGGCACCTGGGGGAATTTGCGCTTCAGGCGCAGGCCCAAGCTCACGTTGGGGCCCATGTAATCGATCAGCACCACCCCATCGGGGGGCTGGCCCTTGAACCAACGCTTGAGTCGGCGCTGCAGTTTCAAGGTGGGCAGCACAAACGGAATCGCTTCCAGCAGCCCAATCGCCCCCATGCGGGTGGTGTTGGCCAGCAGGGCCGCCCCGGCCCGTTCCATCCGCTCACCGCCCAAGGCCACCACCTCGAGGGCCAAACCGCGCTGTTGCGCTTCCTTGTGCAGGGCTTTGACCAGCAGAGAACCCTGCAGGTCACCGGAGACCTCACCGGTACTGACCAGCAGGCGCAGCATCAACGGGACCCGGGGATTGGCCCACGCCGCGAGGGCTCCAGGGAGGCCTCCAGAAAACGCACCAACTCGCTTGCTGGCCCATCCAGCTCCTGCTGCTGCAGCGCAGCGAGGGCCTGGGCCAAAGGCAGACCCTGGCGATAGATCAGGGTCCACACGCGCTTGAGCTCGGCCAAGGCCTGGCCGCCGTCGGCATCGGCGAGGCCACTGCGTTTGAGGCCGATTTTGTTGAGGGCGCGCACCCGGGCCGGGTGACCTTCCACCATCGTGAAGGGGGGCACATCCCGCTCGATGCGGCTCATGCCACCCACCATGGCCATGGTGCCGATGTGCACGAATTGGTGAATGCCCAGAACGCCGCCAATCACGGCCCGGTCGCCGATCACCACATGGCCCGCCACGGCCACCCCATTGGCAATCACGATGCGATCGCCCAGCTCACAGTTGTGGCCGAGATGGCTGTAGGCCATCAACAAATTGCCACTGCCCAGGCGGGTTTCTTGCTGATCCTTGGTGGCGCGGTTGATGGTGACGCACTCGCGAATGGTGTTGTCATCACCGATCACCACCGCCGTGGGATCACCGGTGTACTTGAGATCCTGGGGCTCCAGGCCAATGCAGGCTCCCGGAAAGATGCGGTTGCGCCGCCCCATGTGCACCCGGCCATCCAGCACCACGTGGGGCCCAATGCGGCAGGCATCGCCAATCACCACCTCCGGGCCGATCACGGCGAAGGGGCCAACCTGCACCCCTTCGCCCAACTGGGCCCTGGGATCCACCACAGCGGTGGGATGAACCGATGTCGCGCTTGCGGTCTCCATGGCCCTCAATCCACCAGCGAGAACATCAGTTCGCCGGAGCAGGCCAGCTGTCCATCGACGGTGGCCTCACCCTTCACCTTGCCAAAGCGCTGACGCTTGAGGCTGAGCAATTCGCAGGTAATCACCAGCTGGTCACCGGGCACCACGGGCCTGCGGAAGCGCACCCCATCGATCCCGGCAAACACAAACAGACCCTTGGGCAAGTCCGGCATCTGGGTCACGATCAAGCCCCCCACCTGGGCCATCGCCTCCACAATCAGCACCCCTGGCATCAGGGGCCTACCTGGGAAATGGCCTTGAAACTGGGGTTCGTTCACGCTGACGTTCTTGATCGCCACAGCCCGTTTGCCCGGCTCATGGGCAATCACCCGATCCACCAGGGCAAAGGGATAGCGATGGGGCAGCAGACCCTGGATCTGCTCCGATGACAGCACAACCTGGCTGGAATCAAGTAGGGGAGCAGGGAGGGAGTCAGTCAAGCGATGCAACCGGGGGTGGAGCTGGGCAGACCAGCCAGAGCAGCAGCCAGTGAGGTGTGGAGACCATGGGAGCCGCGATAGGCAAACAGCTGGGCCCGCGGCAAGCCAACGAGCGCCAAGTCGCCGATCAGGTCCAGGATTTTATGGCGTACGGGTTCATCGCTAAAGCGCAGGGGAGGATTCAGCCAGCGCTCGCCATCACAAACCAGGGCATTGTCGAGGCCGCCACCTTGGATCAACCCGGCCGCCCGCAGTTGATCCACCTGGGAACGCAGGCCAAAGGTGCGGGCCGGAGCGATCTGTTCCACGAAGGATTGGGGCGTGAGCGTGAGCGAAAACAGCTGGCGGCCAATCGCCTGATCGCGAAATTCGATCGCAGCCCCCAGCTGCAGGGCTTCAGCGGGAAGGGCC
>JBEDHM010000150.1:0-4561 GCA_041174105.1 Cyanobacteriota bacterium
GCACGGCTCCCAGTGCTTGGGCCTCTTCTTCTTCCTGGGCCAGCAACTCATCGGCAGCGGCAGGCTGCTCCAGCCGGTAGAGATCCAGGTGCACCAAGGCCCGGCCGGTGGCGCCTTGGTAGTGCTGGGCCAGGGCAAAGGTGGGGCTGGTGATCGGTTCGCTGATGCCCAGACCCGCTGCCAGGCCCTGCACCAGACAAGTTTTGCCGGCCCCCAGATCCCCCACAAGCAGCAGGAGGCTGCCGGGGGCCAGGTGCTGGGCCAGCTCCTGGCCCAGGGCCAAGGTGGCGGCGGCATCGCCGAGCCGCCGATGGAGGGGAATGACCACAGGCTTTTAAGACCTCCTTGTAGATTGACCTTTCAGCGAGCCCGAAGCCTCGGCGTCTCCGCAGATATTTCCAAATCCTCCTTCCAGCAGGCCTGTTGAGGTCTTTTTGATCGCCTGTTCAGGCGTCTTTGCTGGTCGCGAGTTGATCGTTCAACCACACCAAAGCTCGTTCTTCCCTCCATGGTGGCTACCCCCGCTGCAACCGCTTCAGCGCCTGCGCTGCAAAGCACCGCGACCTATGTGATCGCCGATCTCGGTCTGGCGGAGTTCGGCCAGAAGGAAATCGCGATTGCCGAAACCGAAATGCCCGGCCTGATGGCCCTGCGGGCCAAATTCGGCGCCAGCCAGCCCCTCAAGGGCGCCCGCATCGCCGGGTCGCTGCACATGACGATCCAGACCGCCGTTCTGATCGAAACCCTGGTGGCCCTCGGCGCCGAGGTGCGCTGGGCCTCCTGCAACATCTTCTCCACCCAGGACCACGCGGCGGCGGCCATTGCGGCAGCCGGCATTCCCGTGTTCGCCTACAAGGGCGAAACCCTGGATGAGTACTGGGCCTTTACCCACCGCATCCTCGAGTGGGGCGATGGCGGCACCCCCAACATGATCCTCGACGACGGCGGCGATGCCACCGGCCTTGTGGTGCTCGGCACCAAGGCTGAGAAGGATCCCTCTGTTCTCGACAATCCTTCCAACGAAGAGGAAACCGCCCTCTTCAACTCCATTCGCCAGAAGCTGGCCGCCCAGCCCGGCTTCTATTCGCGCATCTATGCCGCCATCCAGGGGGTGACCGAGGAAACCACCACCGGTGTGGCCCGCCTCTATCAAATGCAGAAGAGCGGTGAGCTGCCGTTCCCGGCGATCAACGTCAACGACTCGGTCACCAAGAGCAAGTTCGACAACCTCTACGGCTGCCGTGAGTCGCTGGTGGACAGCATCAAGCGCGCCACCGATGTGATGGTGGCCGGCAAGGTGGCGTTGGTGCTCGGCTATGGCGATGTGGGCAAGGGTTCAGCCCAGTCGCTGCGCGGCCTTGGCGCCACCGTGATGATTGCGGAAATCGATCCGATCTGTGCCCTGCAGGCCGCCATGGAGGGTTACCGCGTGGTGCGCCTCGACGACGTGGTGGGCGAGGTGGACATCTTCGTGACGGCCACCGGCAACTTCCGGGTGATCCGCCATGAGCATCTGATCCAAATGAAGGATCAGGCGATCGTCTGCAACATCGGCCACTTCGATAACGAGATCGATGTGGCGTCGCTGAAGCAATACCCCTGGGACAACATCAAGCCCCAGGTGGACCACATCGTGCTGCCCTCCGGCAACAAGATCATTCTGTTGGCCGAAGGCCGTCTGGTGAACCTGGGCTGCGCCACCGGCCACCCCAGTTTCGTGATGAGCAACTCCTTCACCAACCAGGTGCTGGCCCAGATCGAGCTGTTCACCAAAGGCGACCAGTACGCCAAAGAGGTGTATGTGCTGCCGAAGCACCTCGATGAGATGGTGGCCCGCCTTCATCTCGAGAAGATCGGTGCCAAGCTCACCGAGCTCTCCGCTGAGCAGGCCGCCTACATCAATGTGCCGGTGGAAGGCCCCTACAAACTCGACCACTACCGCTACTGAGGCGGTTCGTGCTCTAGAGCGCTCTACGTTCAGAAGCCCGGCCTAAATGCCGGGCTTTTTCGTAGGCAGACCAGGCACCACAATCACTCCAACAAGGACCTCGGCATGGGCATGAACGAACTGGTGCAGCAGCTGCCCCAATGGATTGGTGGTGCGGTGGAGGCCAACCCTTGGTTGGGTTATGGGGCCATTTTTGCGGCCATGTTCCTGGAGAACATCTTCCCGCCGATTCCCTCGGAGTTGATCATGCCCCTTGGGGGCTTCTACGTGCATCAGGGGCAGCTGGAATTGATTCCAGTGGTGTTGGCGGGGTTGCTCGGCACCGTTTTGGGGACCTTGCCTTGGTACTGGATCGGCCGGCTGATCAACGAGGAGCGTCTGGAACAGTGGCTGAACCGTCATGGCCGCTGGATCGGGGTCAGCACGCAAGAACTTCAGCGCAGTCGCAAGTGGTTTGCCCGCTACGGCACGACCCTGGTTTTTTGGGGTCGCCTGTTACCCGGTGTTCGCACCCTGGTCTCGGTGCCTGCAGGCATTGAGCTCATGCCGATCACGCCTTTCCTGCTGTGGACAACCGCCGGCAGCTTCATCTGGACGTTGGTGCTGACCCTGGCGGGCTTGGCCCTTGGTGAGGGTTACACGAACGTGGAGCACTGGATCGAGCCAGTCTCCAAGGTGGTGAAGGTGCTCTTGGTGTTGGGTGCTGCAGCCTTTATGGCCTGGCTGGGGTTGCGCATCTGGAAGCGACGCAACACCAGCCATTAGGGGCTCAGAAGGGCACTTCTTCGTCGCTGGGCTCGCCGCCACCAAAGCCACCGCCAAAGTTGCCGCCTTCGGCGTCGCGCTTGGAACCCAGCAGCTCGAGGCGGTCCACACGAATCACGGGCTTGGTGCGCTCCTCACCACTGGAGCGATCGGTCCAGCGATCCAGCTTGAAGCTGCCGATGATGCCCACCAAGGAGCCTTTGCGGACGTAGTCGGCGGCTACCTGGGCCTGCTTGCCCCAGATCTCCAGGTTGAACCAGTCGGGTTCATCATTGGAGCTGCGGCGGTTGACGGCGAGGGTGAGGTTGGCCACCACGCTGCCGGATTCGAAGTAGCGCACTTCGGGGTCGCGGCCGGCCCTGCCGACGAGGGTGATCGAATTGACGCCCATGGCGTGTCTCCTGGTCTGTTGAATCAAAACGTTTGTCAATGATGCGGCACCCGGTCGGTGCCCCACGCTTGATCAGTTCCACCCTTTGGCCCGGCTGTAACACCCTCCTATGATTTGGGGCTCCCAGGCCGGGTCTTCAGTGTTTTTCCGTCGGTTCCAGTTCTCGCGCGATATCGGTATCGATCTGGGAACGGCTAACACCCTGATGTACGTGTCGGGAAAGGGCATCGTGCTCCAGGAGCCCTCGGTGGTGGCCCTGGATCTCGAGAAGGGCGTGCCCCTGGCGGTTGGCAATGAGGCCAAGATGATGCTGGGCCGCACCCCCGGCAATATCCGTGCCGTGCGGCCGCTCCGCGATGGCGTCATCGCCGACTTCGACGCCGCCGAGCAGATGATCAAAACCTTCATCCAGAAGGGCAACGAGGGCCGCGGCATCGTGGCGCCCCGGCTGGTGATTGGCATTCCCAGTGGCGTGACTGGCGTGGAGCGGCGCGCCGTGCGCGAAGCCGGTTTGGCGGGGGCCCGTGAGGTGCATTTGATCGATGAGCCCGTGGCGGCGGCCATCGGCGCAGGGCTGCCCGTGACCGAGCCGGTGGGCACGATGATCGTGGACATCGGCGGCGGCACCACCGAGGTGGCCGTGCTGAGCCTGGGCGGCACCGTGATGAGCGAATCGGTGCGGGTGGCGGGTGATGAACTGAGCGATTCGATCACGGTGTATCTCAAGAAGGTGCACAACCTGGTGGTGGGTGAGCGCACCGCTGAAGACATCAAGATCCGCATTGGGTCGGCGTTCCCCGACGACGCCCACGACAACACGTCGATGGACGTGCGCGGTCTGCACCTGCTCTCGGGCCTGCCGCGCACCATCAACGTTCGGGCCGGCGACGTGCGCGAGGCGATGGCCGAACCGCTCAACGTGATTGTGGAAGCGGTGAAGCGCACCCTGGAGCGCACCCCTCCCGAGCTGGCGGCCGACATTGTTGATCGCGGCATCATGCTCGCTGGCGGCGGTGCCTTGGTGCGGGGGATCAGCGATCTGATCAGCCACGAAACCGGGATCCTCACCCACGTGGCGGAAGACCCGCTGCTGTGCGTGGTGAACGGTTGCGGCATGGTGCTTGAGGACTACAGCCGCCTGCAACGGGTGCTCGATACTCCCGACTTCGCCCGTCATTCGACCTGAGCGTGATGCAGGCCGGCCGCAGGCTTCGCCTTCCGCCCATGCGGCTGCTGCTGCAGGCCTGGCCCTGGGGCCTGGTGTTGCTTGCTTTGCTGGCGGTGCGGCTGAGTAAGGGAGCCGGTTTTGCCGATGCCTATGCCCTGATCAGCCGGCCCTTTTGGCCCGGGCCTGCCCAGGGTGAATGGGTGAAGCAGGCCCAACGCCTGGAAGATCAAACCCGGCTGCGCCAACTCACGGCCGACAACCAGCGCCTGCGGCAGCTGCTGCAGTTGCG
>JBEDHM010000151.1:0-4266 GCA_041174105.1 Cyanobacteriota bacterium
TGGCTTGGCGTTCTTCGCAGAGCCGCCTTTGCCTCACAAGCTCTTGTTCGTCGCTGGCTAGTAGCAACACACCCTTGCGGCGGGGCAGGCTGTGTCCCTGGGCTTCCAGCAGCGCGATCCATTGCTGCCAGAGTTCGAGGCTGCGTTGCCTAAGCCGCCAGGCCCTGCCACTGGAGCGGTGGAAGACCTGGCCCATCAGCACGCCGAGGGCGGCGTTGCTGCCTGAGTTGGCAGTCTGTTGACCCTTGAGGCAGGGATCGAGCAATTGCACCCGGTGCCCCTGGCGCAGTAGCAGCCAGGCGGTGGCCAGGCCCACCATCCCCGCGCCGATCACCAGGACCTGCTGGGGCTGGGACGGCGGGTTGTCGGGGGTTGGGCCCAGGGGGATCAGGCCTGTTTCAGATCGGCCTGTACTTCGGGGGGCAGCACCTGGGCGTAAAGGCCAAAGCCGCTGGCCACCTGGATGTAGGCCTTGCGTAGCTTGTCGCCATCTTGAAGCCGGGTGGCTTCATCCAGTTGGGCGAGGGCTGTTTTGAGGTTCTGGGCCCGTTGTTCGGCTTCCGGGCGATCGGCGGGCAGCAGGCGTTGGTTGATGTAGCTCATCTCGCGGCCCACTTCCTGCATGGGGCCATGGATCAGGTTGGCGGTGAACACCCAGTTGCGCTCATTCACCAGTTCGGCCAGTTCGGGCAGGCGGTCGCGGGCGGCCAGGAATCCTTCGGCCTGGCGCTCGATCGTGGCCAGATCGGCGGGGCTGATGGTGGCAGGTTTGCGGGCGGTACCGGCATCGCAGGCTGCCAGGCCAAAGCAGAGCACACCAGCGATGGCCACCAGGGCCAGCCGGCGCAGTTGCTGGGCCAGCGCAGAGATCAGCACAGAAGCCATCGGAATCCCCAGAGACTCGGTTCGTGGCGCGACTTTATCCGCGATCCTGCCCTTTCAGGGGCAGCTGTAGCCGCTTGCAACTGGCCGATTTGGTTTGCGTCTTCGTGCCGAGGTGTTGGCGATGGTGGCGATCGGCCTGGCCAGTGGTGGGTAGGGGCCATCGGCGATGCTGTGGCTGGATTCCACGGTTTCGATGAGCGCCCCCACCGCGATCCTGCAAATGATCTGCCCCGACCAGCCGGGGTTGGTGCGGGAGCTCTCAGGCTGGGTGGCGTCCAATGGCGGCAACATCGTGCACGCCGACCACCACAGCGATCAGGGGGCCGGCCTGTTTCTGAGCCGGATTGAATGGGAGCTGGAGGGCTTCGGGTTGCCGCGGGAAGCCATCTGCCCCACGGCCCATGCGTTGGCCCTGCGTCTGAACGGCCACTACAAGGTCAAATTTTCCGATTACCGCCCGCCCGTGGCGATTTTCGTGAGCAAGCAGGATCACTGTCTGCTGGACCTCCTCTGGCGTAAGCGCACCGGCGAGCTGCCGATGGAGGTGCCCCTGGTGATCTCCAATCACCCGGATCTGGGGGTGATTGCTAAGGAATTTGGCGCCCACTTTGAGCATGTGCCCGTGGATGCCTCCAACAAGCAGGAGGCCGAAACGCGCCATCTGGCCCTGTTGGCCGACCACAAGATCGAGCTGGTGGTGCTGGCCAAGTACATGCAGGTGTTGACGCCCTCGTTTCTGGAGGCCTTTGACCCGCCGGATGCCTTTCACCAGGTGATCAATATCCACCACTCCTTTTTGCCGGCGTTCACCGGCGCCAAGCCCTATCACCGGGCCTGGGAGCGGGGGGTGAAATTGATTGGTGCCACTGCCCACTACGTGACCGAGGAGCTCGATGGCGGCCCGATCATTGCCCAGGAAACCGTGCCGGTGGGCCACCGCGATGAGGTGCAGGATTTGATCCGCAAGGGTCGCGACACGGAGCGGTTGGCTCTGGCCCGGGCCGTGCGCCTCCATCTCAAACGCCAGGTGATCGTCTACGGCGGCCGAACGGCGGTATTTGAGTAGGCCCTGGCCCTTTGGCTAGCTGGGCGGCTAACGCTTAGGCGGTCCAGCTGCCTTGGCCGAGCCATGGTTTGCCTGCCGTTGATTGCTGCAGGCTCCTTTCCTCACCATCACTAGGACGCTGAGCTTTTTCGGGCTGGGGCATCTTCGGAACCTAAAGCCAAAGAACGCGTGCATCTGCTGAGCAGCGGACTCCCGTACAGCGGTACGAGTGGGAACGCCCTGTAGTTCTGCTGCAGATTGCGGCTGGCGGCTCTCGATGTGCTGTCAGAACAACAGAAGCTCACCCTGCTCGACTTCTTCAGGCGAGCAGTTGCCTGTTTCAAGCGACTGCTGATTCAGCGCCTCAATGTGATGAGTGACAACGTTCGGGTCAACGTCGCCAAGGTGTTTGGCCACGCCTGCTTCACCGTGAAGTTCCAGGCTGTCCCCAACTGCCCCTAGATGCCCAGAGCCAACGGCAAGGTCGAACGTTGATCCAGACCCTCTGCTGAGATGGGCTTTGGTGTGCTGACCTTGAACTCTGCAGAGCGCAATGTCCAGTCCGTGGGGATCGGCGAAGGGGGCACCTGTAGGTGTGTATGGGTCAGTGGAGACGGCTTTCTTTGCCTATGACTGCTGACAAGAGTTGAACCTCTTAGTTCTTGAATGTGATCCGCTTTTGAAGCGTATGCGATGCTGCCACCGTCCTTTTGATCATTTCTTGATTAGGCAATGTGTGTCAGTCGTCTCAATTGAACCAATGAAATACAATGGCTTTCATTCGCTTGGAGATTCTGTGGCTGAGCAAGTTGTTGGTGGTAAGCGAGGAAGATTTATGACGGCGAAAATGACGAGGAAGGGTTCGATGAAGAATCTTAAAAAAAGCACCTCGCAAACCAACTTCATTGGAAACAGTGTGACTGAAGGCTCGGTTCATTTTGACCTGACTCAGTCCAATGTAATTAACCAGGATGGCGAAAATATTGTCCAAGAAAATTCGTATCTGGTTTAATTAGCGTAAGGCGTGTATGGGCAAATTGGCCAACCTATTAAGTCCATCTTGCCTGTAAAGGCCATCAATCAGCTCCGCCAGTATCCCCAGGTTTGTCGTTGTCCTTGTGTGCGCATTCCTTGACGCTTGGTGGTCAATCGTCTTGCGGCTTCTCCGTAGGTGAGTTGCTCTTCCAATCAATGTGGTGAGCAACAACAGCCGGTACGAGTCAACCCTCAGCCCAGGGCTTCCGCTTGGTGTTTGGCCAGGGTGGTTTTGGGTAGGGGTCCTTCGAGGTGCTCCCAGGGCAGCACCCGGTTGTCGTTCCAGGTGTCGTGAATCACGTCGTTCCAGGGTGGTGGAGCGGGCAGAGCCTGGGGTGAACAGCTGGCTGTGGGTTCTGCGGCACTGGCTGATCGGTAGGCCTTCTTCCAGCCCCCCAGGCTTTCGTGCTGGCCGCGGGCGGCAGCAATCACCGGGGCCAGGCGGCGATCACTGCGCGACAGCAGGGCCTGGATCACACTCCAGCCGTAGCTCTCTGGCCTGAGCTCAATCCCTTTGGGTTTGAGCCGCTTGGCCAGCAGCTTCAACCGTTTTTCCGCTTCCGGTCGCACGCCCTGCCATTGGAACGGGGTGTGGGCCTTGGGCACAAAGGTGCTCACCCCCAGCGATAGCCGTAGGCCGGGGGTGGCTTTTTTCAGGGCCAGCAGGAGCTCAGCTGTGGCCTCCACGTCGGCGTCCTCTTCCGTGGGCAGGCCTGCCATGCCATAGAGCTTGAGGCCGCTGAGCCCTCCCTCTTTGGCGTAACGGGCAGCAGCAAAAATTTCCTCCGTGGAGAGCTTTTTGTTCACGACCTGGCGCATCCGTTCGCTGCCGCTCTCGATCGCGATCGTGAGCGATTTGCTGCCCCGCTTGGCCAGGATTCGCCCCAGCTCGGGGGTCACCGTGGCAGCCCGCACCGAGCTCACGCTCACCCGGGTGCCTTCGAAACGATCCTGATCCAGCCAACGCAGCAGCTCGCCGAATTGGGGGTGCTGGGTGACGGAGGCCCCCAGCAGGCCCAGCCGTTGGGTGGCGGCCAGACCCTTCTCCACCGCTGGGATCAGCCCATCGTCGAGGGATGGGGTGCGAAACGGCAGGGTGAGGTAACTGGCCAGGCAGAAGCGACAGAGTTCGGGGCAGCTGCGCACCACTTCCACCATGTGGATTGACGGCCAGGCGGCCTCCGGCGTGATCACGGTGGAGTGGCTGAGGGTGTTGCCGCGCCAGGTTTGTTTGGCCACTGTGGCTGGGATGCCGGGTTCGATCGGTTCCACAGCCAGCAGCTCGCCCCCATCGCCATACC
>JBEDHM010000152.1:0-2918 GCA_041174105.1 Cyanobacteriota bacterium
CCCTGGCCGAGGGCCAGGGCCCTGGGGTCAGCCATCTAGCGGCGCCCCAGGGCGTCGAGCGCTTCGAGCAGGCCCTGCGCCAGAGCCTGACCGCAGCCCTAGCGCAGCTGCCGCCCCAAGACAGGGGCCTTGCTTCACTCGTGGCGGCCGGCATCGGAGCCAGTGGCATCGAGCTGCAAAGCCCGGTGCAACGCCAGGGCAACGAGATCGCAGCCGCGGCCCTCCAGCTGCCCCTCGATCGGGTGCACGTCACAGGCGATGAGCGCACCGCCCTGCGCGGGGCCATGGGCAACCAAACCGCCGGCATCGTGGTGATCAGCGGCACGGGCACCATTGCCGTAGGACGCAATCGGGCCGGCCAAGAGCATCGCTGTGCGGGCTGGGGCTGGCTGCTGGATGGGGCGGGCTCCGCGATGGATCTCGGCCGTGATGGCCTGGCCTTGAGCCTGCAGATGGCCGATGGCCGGCTGGCGGATGGCCCCCTGCGCCATCGGCTCTGGGAGGCCCTGACCCTCAACCCCGCTGATCCGGGCAGCATGCAAGCGATCAAGGCGCTGGTGGTAGAACCCAGCTTTGGTGCCGCTGGCTTCGCCAAGCTCGCTCCCGTGGTGGCCCAGCTGGCGGAAGCCGGCGACCAGCAGGCCCAGGCGATTGTTCAGCGTTCAGCCCAGGCCCTGGCGGCGATGGTTGCAGCCATTACTCGCCAACTGAACTTGGCCAACCCACCGGTGTGGGCCATGGGCGGCGCCCTGATTCATCTCACTGCGCTGCGGGATGGCTTCAACGCCGCGCTCGCTCAAACCTGCCCGGGAGCCCAGCTTGCAAAGCCGGCGGGGGATGCCTGCAGCGGTGCGCTGATCCTGGCGAAGGAGCTGTTGCCAGGCGCATAAGCGCTTGAAAAAGGAGCCCTGATCACGCTGCGTTGAGGTGCTGCTCAGCCTGGGCCGCCAGATGGGCCGCCCAGTGGTCCACCAGGTCCTGCTCGGAGGCCTCCACCATCACCCGCAGCAGGGGCTCGGTGCCACTGGCCCGCACCAACACCCTGCCGCAACCATCCATGGCCGTCTCGGCCGCTTCCACCGCCTGGCGCAGGGGATCACACTGCTGCCATTGCTGGCGCCGTTGGCGGTCGGGCACGGTCACATTGACCAGGATCTGGGGGTAGGGCTGGAAACTGCTATCCATCCACTCCGCCAGGCTTTGACCACCCTGGTGCAACAGGGTGGCCACCTGCAGCGCCGTGAGCAGGCCATCACCGCTCATGCCATGGCGGGCCGAGAGGATGTGCCCGGATTGCTCACCGCCCAGGCCTGCCCCCATCTGCTCCATCGCCTGGTGCACGTATTGATCGCCCACGGCCGTGCGCTCCAGCACACCGCCTTTGGCCTGCCAGGCCCGCTCAAAGCCCAGGTTCGACATCACGGTGGCCACGATGCGATTGTCGGGCAGCTGACCGGCGGCCAGCAGGGACGATCCCCAGAGGTAGAGGATCTGGTCACCATCCACCACCCGGCCCTGGCCATCCACCGCGAGCATGCGGTCGGCATCGCCATCAAAGGCAAACCCCATGCTGGCGCCCTGCTCCAGCACCGCCTGGCGCAGCAGATCGAGGTGGGTGCTGCCGCAGTGCACATTGATCCGGCTCCCATCCGGGCTGCCATGGAGCACGGTGAGATCGGCCCCCAGGGCCTGAAACACCGCTTCGCCGCAGGCCGTGGCTGAGCCCCAGCACAGGTCGAGCACGATCTTGCAACCATCGAGGCGCCGTCCCATCACGCTGGCCACCAAGGCCCGCTGGTAATCGGCCAGCAGGTCCTGGCGCCCGTGGACACTGCCCACCCCGCTGAAGCCCTGGGATCCCTGGGCCGACACACCCGCCAGACCCGCTTCCACCGCCTGCTGCTGGGCGCGGCTGAGTTTGGCGCCAGAAGCCCCAAACACCTTGATGCCGTTGTCGTGGGGGGGATTGTGGCTGGCGGACACCATCAGCCCTCCGGAAGCCCCCAGCCGGCGAATCGCCCCCGGCACAGCGGGCGTGGGGCAAAGGCCCAGGTTCCACACATCGCGGCCTGCTGCCGTGAGCCCCGCGCTGAGGGCTGCCACCAGCATCGGACCGCTGCTGCGCGAATCCATGCCAATCAACACGGGGCCTCCAGGCGGCAACACCTGGCCGCACCAGTAGCCCACCTGCAACGCCAGGGCCGGCGTGACCTGGGTTCCCACCCGGCCGCGGATGCCATCGGTGCCGAAACCAGCCACACCCGGGCCGAGGGGCAGTCCCACCGGGGAAGCCGCTGGATGGGGCGCCTCGGCCATGGAATCGCACGCAGAGCAGCCAGGCTACGCGGACCTGCTCAGGCCCCAAACCAGAGGACGCTCAGCGCCAGCGCCGGGGCCACCAAATCCAGCCGAGCAACTCCACGATCGCCCAGAGCAACAACGCTCCCACGACCCAGCCCGGCAAAAAGTTCAACGGGAAATAGGCCCGCAGCAGCAGCACCCCGCCCGCCAGGGCCCACACCCGCAGGGTCCGCAGACGTTGTTGGGCGCCGGGCAAGGTGCTGAGCAGGGGCGGCAAGGGAAACCGCTCGGCCAGGGCCGCAACAGGGGGAACACGCGGGAGGCGCATGGGGCAAACCCAGCCGGGATGTCTCCAGAATGCCCGGATTCCTGCGCGTCTGGCCATTGGCCCGCCTCAGCCAGCTGCTGGCCATCACCTGCCTGGGCACGGGGACTGCCTTGCTATTGGGCCAAACCCTGCTCCGCCTCGGCCCCAAACCCAACCCCGACACCCCGCGCTGGGCACTGCAGAGCCTGCGCCGACTGGCCCCCGATCCCGAGCTGCGCCGGGAAGCCAGCCTGCTGTTGGCATCCCAGGACGGGGACCATCCCGCAGCCGTGTTGCTCCACCTCAAGGC
>JBEDHM010000153.1:0-3973 GCA_041174105.1 Cyanobacteriota bacterium
TTCATCTTTCAATGTTTAGCTGATTGTCTTTGAGAGATGATCAGCTGAAATAGAAAAAGCCACCCCTAGGGGTGGCTTTTTTGTTGCCTGCATCGGGCCTACGTTGCCGGGGGGAGGGGGCTTTAGCTGCGATGGGCGTGAACGTGTTTCCACTGGCCTGAGAGTTTTTGCCAGATGCGTGTTTCACAGCAGCTTGCGGTGATGGCACTTCCGGACTGCCATGTTTGGGTCAGGCGTGTGTAGCTCAGCGCCACGGCTTCTTCGCCCAGCCAGCGCAGATGCACGCCAGCCATGGTCACATTTGGGATCACCTTCGGTTGGCCTTCGCCAGCAGCTCCCCCATCGCTGGGTAGATCAAAGTAAAACTTGTGAAAGGGCAACCCTTGGGCCAGTAGCCCATTGGTTTCCGCTTCAAAGCAGGTCAAATCATCGCTGCAGAAGCTTGCATAGCGGCTCCAATCGCCTTGCACCACACTCTCGAGCAGGGCCTGGTTGAGTTCGAGGATGGCTTGGTCGCGCTGACTTTGGCTCAAAGTTCTGGTTGCAGTTCGTTGAAGCTTGTGATTCTGCCAAAGCGACCTGCGTCGCGCTCAGGATTGCCTTCGCGGTCGCTAAAGCGCACCTGCATGCCCGCTTCATCGGCTGCTTCGCATTCGGCTAGGGCATCACTCACAAACAGCACGCGGGCTGGTTGTATGCCCATCGCCTCGGCGATGGCCCCATAGCTGCTGACGCCCTGCTTGGGCCCCGTGGTGGTATCAAACCAATGGTCAAAGAGCCCCCTGAGATCGCCCGCATCGCTGTATTGATAGAGAAGTTGTTGGGCTCCAATCGAACCCGACGAATACACCGCTAGCACCAGCCCCTGCTGGTGCCACCGTTTCAGAGCGGCCGGCACATCCTCAAACAGGGGCGCGCGCAGTTCACCGTTGGCGTAGCCATTGCGCCAGATCAGTCCCTGCAACTCCTTGAGCTCGGTCAGCTTGCGGTCTTGGCTGATCAGCCACTGCAGGTACTCCGCCACGTTGGCTGGTTCCTTCTGCCACAGGCTTTGGGCCTGGGGATCGGGGTCCTGGCGCCAGGCATCGGTGGCCCCATCGAGCAACTCTTGCACCCGTGGTTGATCCCCATGGGCTCTCAGATAGGCCTCCAGGTGGTTGGCTGCATAGGGATACAGCGTTTGCCCCACAAAACTCACGGGGCAGGTGGTGCCTTCGATATCCAGCAACAGATGGCTGATGGTTCTGGTTGTCATCGTGGGGCCCCTGGTTGGCTGCTTTCCAGGAGCCGTTCCCGCCAGCTTTGCTCGAGCAGAAATTCCAGGATCTCCAGGTGGCGTTTAGCGCTGGCCAGACTCGCGCCCCAGGCGTAGAGCCCATGGCCTGCAATCAACAAGCCGTAGGGAGCCCTCTCCAGGTGGGGCGTGGCGGCAAGGCTGAGCCTTGCCAGATCTTGATCATTGGCCAACACCGGCACCGTGATGGCGCTGGTGTGGGTGGTGTTGCCTTCGAGTCCTTTGAGCATTTCCAAACCGGTGATGGTGATGCCCCCCTCCAGCTGCCCCGGCGGGCATGCGTGCCTTGAGAGCAAGGTGGCGCTCTGGGAGTGGGTGTGCAGCACTGCTTTTGCCCCGGTGCTGGTCACGATTGCCAGGTGCAGCTGGGTTTCGGCGCTGGCCTTGCCGGCGCCCTCAATCACCGCGCCGTTGGCATCCACCACGATCAGATCGTTCGGTTGGAGGGCCCCTTTGTCCACGCCACTGGGAGCCATCAGCAGCTCGAGCGGTTGCTCCCGCTGCACGCAGCTGAAATTGCCACCGGTGCCCTCGCACCAGCCCCGGCGATGGATCCCGGCGATCACGCCACACAGGGCATCAGCTTGGGAACGGCCTGGATCCATGGCTGGCTTGAACTGTTTTTCGGTGGATGCGCTTAAGCCTGGCAGCGGGGGCACCAGTGGCTACTGCGACCCCCGAGCTTTTCGCGTTGGATCGGCGTTCCGCATCGGCGGCAGGGTTCGCCGCCGCGCCGGTACACCCAGGCCACCCCGCCGTAGTTGCCATTGGTGCCGGTGAGATCGCGAAAGTCACTGAAGGTGGTGCCCCCGGCCCCGATGCTCACCTCCAGCACCTCCACCAGGGCAGTCCGCAACCGCTCCAATTGGAATGGTTTGAGGGTTCGGCACAGCGTTTGGGGGCGGATCCCGGCTGCGAACAGCGACTCATCGGCGTAGATGTTGCCGACTCCTGCCACAAGGGATTGGTCGAGCAGGGCTGTTTTGATCGCCCGGCTTGAGCCCTTCAGTTTTTGGCGCAGGTAGCTGGCGCTGAAGGCCCCACTGAATGGCTCGGGCCCCAGGCGCTTCAGGCCTGTGATCACCGTTTCCAGGGGTTCACCCGGTGGCACCCACCACATTTGGCCGAAGCTGCGGGTGTCGATGAAGCGCAGCTCCTGACCCTGGCCATTCCAGAGCTGCACGCGGGTATGGCTGCAAGCCGTTGGTCCCGCTGAGCCATCGGCTTTGGGCTCCACCCAGAGGAACTGGCCGGTCATGCGCAGGTGCACGCCCCATTGGCCGGCGTCCTCCCCCTGGCGCAGCAGCTGGGCAGTGAGGTATTTGCCCCGCCGGCTCCAGGCGCCCACGGTGCAGCCCTGCAGCGCCGCGCAAAAGGCTTCTGGATCGGCGGGATGGGCAATGGCCCGGCTCCGGTGCACGGTCACCTTGGTGATCGCAAAGCCTGCGGTTTGCTGCGCCAGGCCGCGCCGCACTGTTTCCACCTCTGGCAGTTCTGGCATGAATGGCGCAGGGGTGACGGCCCATCAAAAAGCCCGCCTGCCCTTCGGGGCTGCGGGCTTGATGGAAGGTTTTCGCTCGACGAAGTCAGGCTTTCTCGAGCTCGGCTTCGGCGAAGTTGTTGGTGTTGATGCCACCTTCGGAACCGCTGATGCCGTTGTAGTTCACCTTCTCAAACCGCACCACCACGGGGTAGCGGATGCCGGAGGTGTCCACCGATGCGACGGTGCCGACTTCGTTGAACCAGTAGGACTCAGGACGCTTGATGCGCACCTTGTCGCCGCGGGAGATGGCCATCGCTTCGCTGTTAATCGGGTGGCTGCCGTAGGGAAACTACCTGCACCGGCAGGCCTTGGCGCCATCGGCGTCACGATTCGTCGCTGTTGGCCGTGGCACGATCGCTGCGTCCCTGCGGCGGTGCCGTCCCTTGTCTTTGGATCTTCTCGAGGCGCCCACCCTCAGCCTGGAGCTGCCGGATCCCGACAGCGACACCATCAGCACGATGGAGTTTCTGGCCAGGCTCGAGGAGGCCTGGGCTGTTTGCGATCGCTTCGACCTGCAAACCGAGATCTGGCGCGGGCGGATTCTGCGGGCGGTGCGCGACCGCGAGAAGCGTGGTGGGGAAGGCAGGGGCACCGGGTTTTTGCAGTGGCTCCGGGAGCGCGAAATCAGCAAGACCCGCGCCTACACCTTGATTCAACTGGCCGATTCCGCCGACAGCCTGGTGGGCGACGGCCTGCTCGAGGAGGCCAGCGTGAACAATTTTTCCAAGCGCGCCTTCCTCGAGACCGCCCAGGCCGACCCCGAGATCCAGCAGATGATCAGCGAGGCCGCCAATGAGGGCCAGCAGATCACCCGCAAACAGGTCCGGCGGCTGAGCGATGAGTTCACCGCCGCCACCAGCCCCCTGTTGCCCGAGGAGATTCGTCAGCGCACCGCTGAAAACCTGCTGCCGCCAAGGGCCATTGCCCCCTTGGTGCGGGAGTTGGCCAAGCTGCCAGAAGAGCAGCAGGACGACCTGCGCCGGGTGCTCAGGGAGGAGCCGGAATTGGAGCGGGTCAAGGATGTGACCAGCACCGCCCGCTGGTTGAGCAAGGCCGCCGAGGCGGGTTTGGCGGTGAGGGCCTTCCAGCAGGGGGAACTCGATTTCGAGAAGGCCCTGCAGGAGGCCCAGCGACTC
>JBEDHM010000154.1:0-3929 GCA_041174105.1 Cyanobacteriota bacterium
GCCCACCTTTTTACGCAACTTGATCACCGCATCGAAGATCGCCTCGGGCCGTGGCGGACAACCCGGAAGGTAGAGATCCACCGGAATCAATTTGTCCACCCCGCGCACGGCGGTGGTGGAGTCGGCCGAGAACATGCCGCCGGTGATCGTGCAAGCCCCCATGGCAATCACGTACTTCGGCTCCGGCATCTGCTCATAGAGCCGCACCAGGGCTGGTCCCATCTTCATGGTGACGGTGCCCGCCACGATCAACAGGTCGGCCTGGCGCGGGCTGGAACGGGGCACCAGGCCAAAGCGGTCGAAATCGAAGCGGGAGCCGATCAGGGCCGCAAATTCGATGAAGCAGCAGGCCGTGCCATAGAGCAGCGGCCACAGGCTGCTGAGGCGGGCCCAGTTGTGGATGTCATCGAGGGTGGTGAGGATCACGTTCTCCGACAGATCGGAGGTGACCGCAGGGGCCCCAACGGGATTGCAGCTGGCGGCCCTCAGGTCTTTGAGGCCCTGGATGCTCGGTGCAGAGGAGGAGGTGGGTGTGGTGGTCATGGGGGTGTCCGGTCAGCTCCACTCGAGGGCGCCTTTACGCCAGGCGTAGGCCAGGGCCACCACCAGGATGGCGATGAAAATCAAGGCTTCCACAAAGGCCAGCAGGCCTAAACGATGGAAGGCCACGGCCCAGGGGTAGAGGAAGACGGTCTCCACGTCGAAGATCACGAAGACCAGGGCAAACATGTAGTAGCGGATATTGAATTGAATCCAGGCCCCGCCGATCGGCTCCATCCCGGATTCATAGGTGAGCTCCCGCTCCCCCTTGCGGCTCTTGGGAGACAGCAGCTTGTTGGTGACCAGGGCCAGCACAGGCACGGCCGCTGCAATCAGGAGAAAGCCAACAAAGGCGTCGTAGCCGGAAAGCACGAACATGTGGGCCAGGCCAACCACAGGCGACGTCACGGGGTGGAGTCTGGCATCTGCGGCCCACGCTTGGGCGTCGATACAGTTCTTTGGATGCTGTTGCGGTTCTAAGGATGAGTGACGCCGAGAGCCAGGTTGGGCCCGAAGCGGTGCCAGAGCCCCCAGCTGAGGTCTTGGTTGAAGATTGCAGCGTTCACCGCTTTGAGTGCCTGAGCTGCGGGTTTGTCTATGACCCCGCTGAAGGGGTGAAAAAGCTGGCCATTGCCCCTGGCACGGCGTTTGTGGATCTCGATCCCGTCACCTTCCGCTGCCCGGTGTGCCGCAGCAAGGTGGGTGCCTTCAAGGACATCGGCCCCCGCGACAAGCCCAGTGGCTTCGAGGAGAACCTCAATTTCGGCCTGGGCGTGAACCGGCTGACCCCGGGCCAGAAGAATGTGCTGATCTTTGGGGCCTTTGCCCTCGCGATCGCCTTTTTCCTGTCCTTGTATTCGTTGCGTTGATTCCCGGCCGGGTCCGTCTCCGGCGCCGAATCCCCCTTGAGCCTGTGTTGTTCCGATCTGCCGCCATGTCCGTCTTCCAGCGCCTGCTCTCGCCGCTGCTCAGCCTGGGGCTTTGCCTTGTGATGGCTTTGGGCCTCACCGGCTGTGTCACCACGCGTTTGCCGACGGCCGCCTCCAGCCCCTGGGAGCCCGTGCCCTTGGCCACCAAGGCCAATCCTTTGGATCTGGCCTTCACCGATGCCAACCACGGCTTTTTGGTGGGCAGCAACCGCCTGATCCTGGAAACCAACGATGCCGGCAGCAGCTGGCAGGAGCGGGCCCTGGATTTGCCCGAAGAGGAAAATTTCCGCCTGATCAGCATCGATTTCCGGGGCGAAGAGGGCTGGATTGCCGGCCAGCCGGGCCTGCTCCTGCACAGCACCGATGGCGGCCAGAACTGGAGTCGGCTGTTCCTCGACACCAAGTTGCCCGGTGAGCCTTACCTGATCACGGCCCTCGGCCCCAACCAGGCCGAGCTGGCCACCAATGTGGGCGCGATCTACGACACCGCCGATGGCGGCAACAGCTGGCAGGCCCAGGTGGATGACGCCGCCGGCGCCGTGCGCGACCTGCGCCGGGGCGATCAGGGCCAGTACGTGAGCGTGAGCAGCCTGGGCAATTTCTTTGCCACCTGGAACCCGGGTGAGGCGGCCTGGACCCCCCACCAGCGGGTGAGCAGCCAGCGGCTGCAGTCGATTGGCTTCCAGCCCGATGGCGGCCTGTGGATGTTGGCCCGCGGCGCCCAGCTGCGCTTCACCAGCGATCCCAGTGATGTGGAGGCCTGGGGCAAGCCCGTGGTGCCAATCACCAACGGCTTCGGCTATCTCGATCTGGCCTGGGATCCCCAGGGCGCCATCTGGACCGGTGGCGGTAGCGGCACCCTGCTGGTGAGCGCCGATGGCGGCAAGACCTGGCAAAAGGATCCGGTGGGGGCCCAGCAGCCCACCAACTTCACCCGGATCGTGTTCAACCCCGATGGCAAGGGGTTCGTGCTGGGTGAGCGGGGCTCCCTGCTGCGCTGGGTGGGCTGAGCTCCAACCAACTTCTGTAACCAAGGCCCCGAGCTGCTCCCGTCAGCCCCGCCCAGACCTCTAGGATCCGCAAGCTGAACGCTTGTCGCTATGGCTGCCGGCTCAACTGGAGAACGCCCGTTCTTCGAAATCATCACGAGCATCCGCTACTGGGTCATCCATGCGGTGACCCTGCCTGCCATCTTTTTGGCTGGTTTCCTGTTCGTGTCCACGGGCTTGGCGTACGACGCCTTTGGTACCCCCCGTCCTGACGCCTACTTCCAGGCCCAGGAAAGCAAGGCTCCGGTGGTCAGCCAGCGCTATGACGCCAAGAGCTCGCTCGATTTGCGCCTGAAATAAAGCCATGACCCAAGCACCCGTCTCCACCACCCCGCGCAACTACCCGATCTTCACGGTGCGCTGGTTGTCAGTTCACGCCCTCGGCATCCCCACGGTGTTTTTCCTGGGAGCCCTGGCCGCCATGCAGTTCGTTCGTCGCTGAGGCCATGCAACGCACCCCCAACCCCAACAACCTGCCGGTTGAACTCAATCGCACCAGCCTCTACTTGGGTCTGCTGTTTGTGTTCGTCACCGGCATCCTGTTCTCCAGCTACTTCTTCAACTGATCAGGAGCGCATCCGATGAGCGGCAAGAAATCAACCCTGCCTGACGGCCGAATTCCGGATCGTCTCCCCGATGGTCGCCCTGCCGTTGCCTGGCGTTCCCGCTGGACCGAGGGAGTTCTCCCCCTGTGGCTGGTGGCCACGGCAGGAGGCATTGCTGTGATTTTCGTGGTGGGCCTGTTCTTCTACGGCTCTTACGTGGGCGTGGGTTCCGCCTAAGCCCCTGGCCAAAAAGCGCACCCTGTTGAACAACAAAGCGCTCACCTGGGTGGTGGGATCTTTGTTGAATGCCTACGGCCAGCTGTTTCTGCTCACCTCCCGGCTTCGGATTGAGGCCGATCCTGAGCTGATTCGGCTGGTGCGCGAACAACGGGTGCCGGTGATCTATGCCCTCTGGCATAGCCATGTGTTTTTTGTGCCCCTGTTTCGCACCTTCGAGCGGCGGGCGGTGTCGGTGCTGTTGAGCGCCCACCGCGATGCCCAGATTGTTGGCGTGGCGGCCCGGCTCAGGGGGATTCGCTTGGTGTTTGGCTCCTCCACGCGCGGCGGCGCCAAGGCCTATTTGCAGCTTCTGGGGGTGTTGCAAGGCGGCCAGTCGGTGGTGATGACCCCCGATGGCCCCAAGGGCCCAGCCGAGCAGGTGAAAAGCGGGGTGATCCACCTGGCCCAGCAAACAGGCTGTGCGGTGGTGCCTGTTGCGATGGCGGCATCCCGGGTGCATCGCCTGCGCTCCTGGGACCAGACCCTGCTGCCCTTGCCCTTTTCCAGGGCCGTGTTTGAGCTGGGGCCGCCGATGCATTGCGATACGGCTGAGGAGCTTGGGCCCTTGCAAGGCCTGTTGCAGAAGG
>JBEDHM010000155.1:0-7147 GCA_041174105.1 Cyanobacteriota bacterium
TGGCATGACCGAGTTGATGCTGCGCCGCCGTGATGCGGCGCGGGTCGAACTGGATCCCTGGCCGGTGGGGGCGTGAGCACGATCGCGGTGTTGGGGATGCCCAACACGGGCAAATCCACCCTCTTCAACCAGCTCACCGGCAGCCATGCCCACATCGGCAATTGGCCGGGGCTCACGGTGGAGTTGATGCAGGCCGAGCTGGATCTCAAGGGCACGGTCGCCCAGTTGGTGGATCTACCCGGCATCTACGACCTGCGCGGTCACTCCGACGACGAAGCGGTGGTGCGTCGCTTCCTGGAATCCACGCCGCTTGATTTGGTGGTGGTGGTGCTCAACGCCAGCCAGCTCGATCGCCAACTGCGCCTGGTGTTGCAGGTGCGCCAGCTGGGCTTGCCAGCGGTGTTGCTGCTCAACATGGCCGATGAAGCCAAGCGGTTTGGCGTCACGATCGACACCGCCAGCCTGGCGGAGGTGCTGGCCATGCCGGTGGTGCTGCTCAGCGCCAAATTCCGCCGTGGCCTGGGGGAAGCCCGCCAGGCGATGGCCCAGGCCCTTGCCCAGGCTCCGATGGCGCAGGTGGGGGTAGCCCAGGCGGGAGTCGCCCATCTGGAAACCACCCTGGCCGAGGGGGACGACGGCCTGCAGCGGCAGATGGCCCAGTTGCTGGCCAGCTCCGTGCGTCTACCGCCCCAATGGCGCGATCGGCTCACCCGCAGGCTGGATGCGGTGCTGCTCCATCCGCTGCTGGGGTTGCCCCTGTTTTTCCTGGTGATGGCCCTGATGTTTCAGGTCATCTATGCGATTGGGGTGCCTTTGCAGGAGCTGCTCGCCACCCTGCTTGATCGCTTCGGCCAGGGGGTGATTGCCCCGTTGATCAGTGGCCTGCCCACCTTTGTGCAGGGCTTTTTGCTGGAAGGTTTGTACCAGGGGATTGGCACGGTGAGTGCCTTTTTGCCGGTGATCTTTCTGTTCTTCCTGGCCATGGGCGTGGTGGAAGACAGCGGCTATCTCTCCCGGGCTGCCTACCTGATGGATGCCTTCATGGAGCGCCTGGGGCTGGATGGCCGCTCCTTTGTGCTCTCGTTGATGGGCTTTGGTTGCAATGTGCCGGCGATCCTGGGCACCCGGGTGATGCGGGATCGGGGTCTTCGGCTGCTGTCGATGCTGATCATTCCCTTCTCACTCTGTTCGGCCCGCCTGAACGTGTTTTTGTTCATGGCATCGGTGTTTTTTGCACCGCGCATCGGCGCCCTGGTGATCTTTGGGCTCTACGTGATGAGCTTTGCGGCGGCGATTCTCACGGCGCTGCTGTTCAAGGGGCGCTTTGCCAGCCGTGAACCCCTGGTGCTGGAGTTGCCCCCTTACCGCTTCCCCACCCTTCGCCAGATGTTCAGCCGCGCCTGGCTGGAGGTGCGCCACTTCTGGTTCTGGGCGCGCCGGTTCATCATTTTTGGGGTGATTGCCGTGTGGTTGCTCAACAACCTGCCCTTTGGGGTGGAGCCTGCGTCGGCCCATTCGCTGTCGGGCGAACTTGGCACCGCCTTGATGCCGCTGTTGGGACCGATCGGCATCAATCCCAAGTTGGCGGTGGCGCTGGTGTTTGGTTTTATCGCCAAGGAGATTGTTTTGGGGGGCCTGGCGGTGATCTACAGCCAGGCCAATCCCGTGGCGCTTGGGCAAGCCCTGGCCCTGGATGTGAACTGGGTGCAGGCGGTGAGTTTCATGCTGTTCACCCTGCTTTATACCCCCTGTCTGTCCACGGTGGCGGTGATTCGCAGTGAATCCAAAAGCGCCAAATTCACAGCTTTTTCGGTGCTGTGGTCGCTCGCCTTGGCCTGGGTTACCAGTTTTGTTTTTTATCAGTTGGCGGTGGCCCTGGGGTGGGGCGGGATGGCTGTGCGCTAGGCGCACCAATGATCAAGCGTTGATCAAGCTTTCGATGATTTCCAGCCACCAGGGCCCATCGTTTTGGCCAACGATCACGATTTCTTGTTGAAGCAATAGGAAACCTCTTTTTCAAACCAGCCCCAGCACCTGCGTGTGATCTCTATGGTTTGCGGCCCACCGTGTTTTCGGGTCTCTTCCATGACAGCCGCCTTTCTGCAGACGGCCTGGTTGGTTCCGCTCTATCCCCTGCTGGCGGCCCTGCTGTCGCTGGCGTGGTCACCCGGGCTGATCAAGCGCACGGGCCCTCGCCCCTGTGGCTACCTCAACCTGTTGATGGTGTCCGTGGCCTTTGGCCACAGCCTGGTGGCCCTTCTGGCTTTGCACACCAATGCCCGTGCCGGCGCTGAAGCCCTCTACCGGCCCATCAGCTTCGGCTGGACCTGGCTCAACACCGCCGGCCTGCGCGTCGGTTTTGACGGTCTGGTGACCGAGCCTGCCCTGATTGCCATGGCCGTGATCACGGGTCTGCACCTGTTGGTGCAGATCTATGCGATTGGCTACATGGAAATGGACTGGGGCTGGCCCCGTTTCTTTGGCGCCCTCAGTTTCTTCGAGGCTGGCCTCACGGCGTTGGTTCTCACCGATTCGGTGTTCTTCAGCTACGTAATCCTGGAGCTGCTCACCCTGGGCACCTACCTGATCGTGGGCACCTGGTACAACCAGCCCCTGGTGGTGAAGGGAGCCCGCGATGCCTTCCTCACCAAGCGCATCGGCGATTTGATCCTGTTGGCCGGTGTGATTGCCCTGCTGCCGGTGAGCCACACCTGGAATTTCCATGGTCTCCAGGCCTGGGCGGCCGACCTCACCAACAACGGCCAGCCCCTGCCGGTGGGTTTTCAGCTGATCCTGCTGGCTCTGATCGCCGGACCAATGGGCAAGTGCGCCCAGATTCCGCTGCACCTCTGGCTCGATGAGGCGATGGAAAGCCCCCTGCCCTCCACCGTTCTGCGCAACGCCGTGGTGGTGGTGGGTGGGGCCTGGGTCTTGCTGCGGCTGGAGCCCCTGCTGGAACTCAGCCCCTTCGTGCAGAGCGTGTTGGTGGTGGTGGGTGGTTCCACCGCTGTGGTGGCTTCGCTGATCGCCCTGGCCCAGATCGATGTGAAGCGGGCCCTCTCCTTTCTGGTGAGCAGCTGGCTGGGCCTGTTGTTTGTGGCGGTGGGTCTGGGCGGCACCTCGGTGGCCGACCACCTGCTGCTGGTGTATCCGCTGCCGATGGCGCTGTTGCTGATGGCGATCGGCACCGTGGTGATCAGCAATGTCACCCAGGACCTCACCCAGTTGGGCGGTCTGTGGAGCCGCCGTCCCCTGATGGGCCTGGCCTTTCTTGCCGGTGCGGCCGGATTGATGGGCCTGCCGCCCTTCGCCGGCTTTGGCGCTCTGCAGGAGCTGCTGGTGCTCACCGCAGCCAGTAGCCATCCCTGGCTGCTCGGCGGCGTGGTGCTGCTCACCAATGCCCTGATCAGCGCCGGCTTGATCCGGGTGTTTGGTCAGATCTGGGCGGGTCGCCCCACGCCGTTCACCCAGCGCTCCGCCGAAGTGCTCTGGCTGATGGTGCTGCCCACCACCGTGTTGATGGGCCTGGTGCTGCATCTGCCCCAGCTGCTCGTGCGCAACGGCGTGTATGCCCTCACCCCGATACCTGGCTGGGGTCCCCTGGGCTGGCCGTTGCTGGTCTCCACCCTGGTAGGGGGCGGTCTATCCGCGGCCTACTACCTGCGGCCCCATGGCCTGGCCCGGTTGCCCGAGTCCCTTGGTGGTCTGCAGGAGTGGCTGGCCCACGACATGCAGACCGAGCGCTTCTACCACCGCACGGTGGTGGCCCTGGTGCTGGCCCTGGCCCGCTTCGGAGCCTGGAGTGACAACAGCTTGGTGGATGGTTTCAGTGGCGGCACCGGTGTCGCTGCGATGGCTGGAGCCCGCCGCCTCAGCCTCACCACCAGCGGTCGTTCCCAGGCCTATGCCCTCACCTTGGTGCTGGGGGTGCTGCTGATGGCGGCCTGGCTACTGGCTGAGTTTCCCGGTCCTGTTTCCACTGTCCTGCCCTGAGTGCGCCTGCCATGACTCTGTTGTTGTTGCTGTTGTTGCCCTTGCTGGCGGGGCTGCTGTTGCCCCTGCTCAGCGAAGGTCGCCCCCTGCTGGTGCGTGCGCTCGCCGCGGCTGCGGGCTTGGCCCAGTTCGCTGTGGGTCTGGTGGCCTGGCGTCAGCCACCGCCCCCGCTCACCCTCAACTGGCTGCCGAAGTTGGGCCTGAGCCTGGATCTTGCCCTCGATGGGCTCTCCCTGCCGCTGGTGCTGCTCACCGCCCTGCTCACGGCCATGGCGGTGCTGGCCTCGCCAGCGGATCAAAGCCGGCCGCGGCTCTATTACCCCCTGCTGCTGGCCACCAACCTTGGGGTCACCGGAGCCTTCCTGGCCCATAACGCCCTGCTGTTCGTGCTGGCCTTTGAGCTGGTGCTGATCCCCACCACCTTGCTGGTGGCCATCTGGGGTGGCGAGCGCCGCGCCGGCGCCGCCGTGCGCTTTTTGATCTACGGAGCGGTGTCGGGCCTGAGTCTGCTGGGCGGCATCTTGTCGTTTGGCTGGTTGGGCCAGGGCGCAGCCGGTGCCGATGTGGCCGTGGATTTCAGCTTCGATGCGCTGCTGGCCACACCCCTGCCCGCCTCCGCCCAGGTTTGGGTTCTGGCCCTGTTGCTGCTTGGTTTTGGCCTGAAGCTGCCGGTGGTGCCCCTGCATGGTTGGCAGCCCCTCACCTATGCCGAGGCGCCGCCGCCGGTGGTGATGCTGCTTGGCGGAGCGGTTTCCAAGCTGGGGGCCTACGGCTTGCTGCGCTTTGGGGTGGCCCTGCTGCCCGATGCCTGGACTCTCTTTTCCCCCTGGATCGCCGCGGCGGGTGCCGTGAGTGCGGTGTATGGAGCCCTCAATGCCATCGCCGCCACCGACATGCGCCGTTTGATGGCCTACAGCTCCTTGGGTCACATGGGCCTGTTGGTGTTGGCCCTGGCGGCCGCCACGCCGATGAGCCTCCAGGGGGCCGTGGCCCAGGTGATTGCCCATGGCCTGATCGTGGCGCTGCTGTTTGCCTGCGTGGGGCTGATCCAACGCAAAACAGGCACCACGGTGATTGCCGAGCTCTCCGGCTTGCTCAACCCGATCAGGGGTTTGCCCTTCACGATGGCGCTGCTGCTGCTGGCCCTGATGGCGGCGGCCGGCATTCCTGGTCTGGCGGGCTTCCCGGCGGAGTTGCTGGTGTTCGAGGGCAGCTGGACCGTGTTCCCCCGCGCCACGTTGGTGTGCCTGGTGGCGTCTGGTTTCACGGCCGTTTACGCCGTGCGGCTGTTCAACCGGGTGGGCTTTGGCCGCCTCGATAACGCCCGCGCCGATTGGCAGAACACCCGCTTGGGTGAGCGTGTGCCGGCCCTGGTGCTCACGGTGCTGGTGGTGATCACCGGGATCTGGCCCGCCGGTCTCACCGGTTGGAGTGAGGCCAGCACGGCGGCCATCGCCCTGCGCCCCAGTGATGCCGTTGCGGTGATTGCCGTTGCCCCGTCGTCCTCTTCTTCGCTGTTGCCCGCATGACCCCCACCACCATGGCCCCCGAGCCAGTGAAGGCTCCTTTGATTCCGCCCTCCAGCCACCCCTATGCCGAGGTGATTCACCGCCTCGAAGCGGGCGGCTCGATGCTGCCGGATACTCCGGAAAACCTGCAGCAGATCATCGGCATCTACAAGGCCTATGCCGTGCCGATGGATTTCTATTGGCGCGATCTGCTCTACATCGCCGAGCGGGTGTTCCTCAATCCGCTGCCGGCTTTCAAATACTTCATTTCCAAGGAGTATCTCGACCGCCCCAACAGCTACGCCGGCGATCAGGCCTCGCTGCGCATCTGGCGAGGCGGTGAGAAGGCCCATCCCGAGCTGCTGGACTTCATGGCCAAGGGGGAAACCCGCGCCATGCCGAAGCTGCTGCATCACCTCTGGCACGACCGGGTGAACATGGAGTTCGCCGAGGCCTGCATGCAGGCCATGTTCTGGCACCAAGGCATGGGTGGTCGCTTCAACGACTACCTCGAGAGCGATGCCTACCGCAGCAATGCTGATCGGGCGATCAAGGCCTATTTCAAAGGCAACCCGGTGATGCTCGGTTTGTACGCGCTGTTCCCGGAGATGTTCCTGGAGAAGGTTCGTCAGCTGAGTTACTACGCCAACCTCGGCCTGTTCTGGGAGGTGATGGCGCCGGTCTTTTTCGAGATGAGTGATCTCTACGACGAAGGCAAGCTCACCAGCGTGCCGGAAGCGATGGATTTCCTCGTGAATGGCATCTTTGCGGTGGCGGGCCGGCCGATCTATCACCACGTGTTCATCCGTGGGGAGTGCTTTGAAATCATTCCCAAAAGCGAGGGTTTCACCTGGCTGTACGAGGCGGCCCTCCCCTATGTGGAGGCGGTGTTCTATCGCACCTCCCCCTTCCGCGGCACCAAGAGCTACAACGCCCAGGCCAATCAGGTGCCAGCCGATCAGGCCGACTTTCACTACGGCATTCTTTACGCCGATGTGTTTCCAGTGGGTTCAGCCGGCATTCCCCCCACCCTGTTGATGCAGGACATGGTGCATTTCCTGCCCCCCTACCTCGAGGAGATGTACCGCGAACACAAGCGTGGCGAAGAAGACCAACTGATTCAGTTGGGAATTACCTTCCAGCGCTCGATGTACAACGTGACCTCGGCGGTGATCCAGGCCCTGCGCTGCGCCCTGCTCTATCCCCTCGACGACACCAATCCCGAGCACCTGATGGCCAACCGCCGCTTCTTTGAAGCCCAGATGGATCGGTTCCTCCGGCCGGAGGCCCGCCTGCCCGATATCCAAAGCCAGGACTATCGCTAGTGGTTTTGATCGCTGTTTGATCACCGTTTTCCCCTGACTCTTGCTATGGCTACGATTCTTGAAACCGCGGCCGGCGCCGGGGTGTTCAACACCCTGCTCGCTGCCGTGGATGCCGCAGGCCTGCGCGGAGCGCTCGAAGGCCCAGGGCCATTCACCGTGTTTGCCCCCGTCGACGACGCTTTTGCGGCCTTACCCCCCGGCACGGTGCAGACCCTGGTCGACAATCCACCCCAATTGGCGCGGATTTTGAACTATCACGTGCTCAGTGGTGCCCATAGCCGCAGCGTGCTGGTGGCCCAATCCGATTGGGAGAGCCTGGAG
>JBEDHM010000156.1:0-2598 GCA_041174105.1 Cyanobacteriota bacterium
GGGCAGGCAGGGCCTCAGGCCCTGCCTGCCCCCCACGATCAGATCAGCCTGCTTCCTCGCCTGGAAGGGCTTGCGGGGATGGGCCTGAAGGGCGCGAAGCTGTTGCTGGCGATTGGGCATCGGCAACTCGACCAGGCCATCGCCCTCACCCCCGGGGCCGAGCACCATGCCCGCCTGCTGCCCAATCCCCTCGGGCTGCGGGTGGCCATGGCGGCCGGACTGGCCCCCGAGCGGGTGGCCTGCCTGCAGCCAACGCCCCCTGGCCGGCCCTGGAGCCAGAGCGTGGAGGCTGCCCTGCTGCGGCGCTGGAAGATCTCCGCGATCCTGGCGCGGGAATCCGGAAGCGGCACCGAAGCCTGTTGGCGCAGCCTGGCCAGCCAGCTGCAACTGCAGCTGATCCTGGTTCAGCGCCCCAGTCCACCCACCGGCGGGATGGACCTCGAACTGGAAGCCCTGCTGGAGCAGGCCCAGGATTGGTTGGTCCAAAATTCGCTCAGCACAACCCCCAATCGGGCCCTGCCCCAAGCCCTGCCGAGCAGCAACCGCCAACCTTGAAAAGCGCCCCCAGCTTGGACCCCATCTCCGCAACCACCCCCGATCCAGCCGACCTGGTCCCGGTTGTGTTGGCCGTCACCACGGAAGCCACTCAGGCCCAAGCCGAGCAGTTGGCGAAGGCCCTCCTGGAGCGCCAGCTGGTGGCATGCGTCAGCCTGCAGCCCACCAAGGCGCTCTACCACTGGCAAGGGGCTATCGCCCAGGCCGAGGAGGTGCAACTGCTGCTCAAAACCGATGCCCGCCAACTCCACGCCCTCCACCAGGCGGTGCTGGAGCTCCACAGCTACGACACACCGGAATGGATCTGGTGGCCTGCCACCAGTTCAGGGGGCTACGGCCAGTGGCTGCTCGCTTGCCTTGAGCCAGCGGGTCTCAGGCCAGATGCTGGGCCACCAACTCCTGCAGGGAATCCTGGGGGCGAGGTCCCAACTGGGTGACCACCGCACCGGCACAGAGTGAACCCAGCTGGCCGCAGCGCTCGAGGTCTTGGCCGCGCGTGTAGCCATAGAGGAAGCCGGCGGCATAGAGATCGCCGGCACCGGTGGTATCGACCAAGGGGCCGAGGCGGTAGGGGGCGATGGCGATGCTCTCATCGCCCCGCAACACCACTGAGCCCTGCTCACTGCGGGTGAGGGCGGCCACCTTGCAACGGCCCCGCACCTGGTCGGCCGCCTCTTCAAAGCTGTTGGCCTTGTAGAGGGCTGTGATTTCCATTTCGTTGGCGAACAGCACATCCACATGGCCATCCACCAGCTCCTGGAAGCTGTCGCGGTGGCGCTCCACGCAGAAGGCATCCGAGAGGCTGAGCGCCACCTCACCGCCATGGGCTCGGGCCACTTCAGCGGCGGCGATGAAAGCCTTCTTGGCATCATCGCTATCCCAGAGGTAGCCCTCCAGGTAGAGCAGTTGGGCCTGGGCCACCATCGCCAGATCCAAATCGTCAGGATTCAGGCCCACCGAGGCCCCCAGGTAGGTACACATGGTGCGCTGGGCATCCGGGGTGACCAAAATCAGGCAACGGGCCGTGGAGGCACCTGCGGTGGCGGCAGGCGTCTCGAAACGGGCGCCCACCGAGCGAATGTCGTGGGCAAAGATCGCCCCTAGCTGGTCGTCGCGCACCCGGCCGATGAAACCGGCCCGCCCCCCCAACTGGGCAATGCCAGCGAGGGTGTTGGCAGCGGAGCCCCCTGAAGTCTCCAAGCCAGGGCCCACGGAGGCATAGAGGCGTTCGGCCTGGCCCTCATCCACCAGGGCCATGGTGCCCTTGGTGAGTTCAAAGTTGTCGAGCAGGTCGTCGTCGGCCTGCACAAGCACGTCAACGATGGCGTTGCCGATCCCGACAACATCGAGGCTCTTGGGGGTCATGGAAACGGAATCGGGGTGGCTTCTCGGAGCTCAGACGCTGAGGAGTGCCCGCTTGGGGCCATGGATGGGGTCTTCGACCACGATCGTCTGATCGCGGTTGGCCCCCAAGGAGACGATGGCGATCGGCACCTCCATCAGGTCGGCCAGAAAACGCAGATAGCTCATCGCCGTAGCCGGCAGCTCGTCCAGGCTGCGGCAATCGGCTGTGGAGCACTGCCATCCGGGCAGGGTTTCGAAGATCGGCTTGCAGCGGGCGAAATCTTCAGCGCTGCTGGGGAAATACTCAATCCGCTCACCATCGAGCTCATAGGCCACACACACCTGGATCTCGTCGAGCTCATCGAGCACATCGAGTTTGGTGATCGCCAGGCAATCGAGGCCGTTCACCTCCACCGCGTAGCGCCCGATCACCCCATCAAACCAACCGCAGCGGCGCCGGCGTCCCGTGGTGGTGCCGTATTCACCGCCGCGGTCGCAGAGGTGGTCGTTGAGGCTGCCCTCGAGTTCGGTGGGGAAGGGCCCTTCTCCCACCCGGGTGGTGTAGGCCTTGGCCACCCCGATCACCCGGTCGATCAGGGTGGGGCCCACGCCCGCCCCGATGCAGGCCCCCCCACTCACCGGGTTGGAGGAGGTCACATAGGGATAGGTGCCGTGGTCGAGGTCGAGCAGGGTGCCCTG
>JBEDHM010000157.1:0-3549 GCA_041174105.1 Cyanobacteriota bacterium
CTCGCGGGGCAATGGCTCCAGCAGCGGCCTGGAGAGCACGATGTCGCAGAGATCGCGGCCATCGGCGTAGCGGCCCCGGCGATAGAGGCCGGCCGTGCGGTTCATGCGCCCATCGCTCCAACGCACCTCCACCAGGGGAATCCCGTTGGGCGCCAGGGTGCCGCCGAAGTGCTCCCGATCGAGCTTGTGAAACAGGGGCAGCAAGGGCTCGAGGGGCACAACGCCAGCCGGTCGATCGACGCATTGTGGCGGGCTTGGGCCCCGAGCCCCGAATCGCGAACCTGGTCAGTCAGACTCTGGGGCTCACAGCGCTGCTGCAACCGCAATGGATTGGGGTTTAACCCGCGAGATCGGCACCAAGGCCCTGATGGCCGGCGCCGGGGCCCTGCTCCTCTACTGGACGATTTCGGCGGTGAAGCTGGTGCTCAGCGCCCGGGGGATCAACCCCCTGATCAAGCAGTTCTTCACCCAGGTGGCCAGCGGCCAACTGGACGGGGCCTATCTGCTGACCACCAAGAACTACCGGTCCCACGTCAATCGACAGCAGTTCATCCGCTTTCTGGCTGGTCTGCAGCTGAACAAGTACCGCAACCTCAAATCCGGCAGACCCCGGATGGAGGAAGGCCAGATCATCCTCACGGTGAAACTGAAATCCGATGGCAAAGACGAGCTTCCGCTCGATTTCACCTTTGTGAAGGTGGAAGAGCAGTGGCGCGTGGATCGGATCACCAAACTGGCGGCCGCCTGAGGAGAGGGCCTTGAGCCAGGAGCGTCTGCTCGAGCTGCGGCATCTGCTAACCCGCGCCGCGCACGCCTACTACGTGCTGGATGCTCCCGAGATGGAGGACCCGGTCTATGACCGGCTCTACCAGGAGCTCCTGGCCCTGGAAACCGCCCATCCGGAGCTGATCAGCCCCGACAGCCCCACCCAGCGGGTGGGCGGCGGTCCCGCCGAGGGCTTCACCAGCGTGGCCCACCGCATCGGCCTGCTCAGCCTCGACAACGCCTTCAGCACAGACGAACTGGAGGCCTGGTTCAGCCGGCTGCTCAAGGCCCTCGATCGCGCTCCCGAACCGGAAGAACCGCTGCCAGCCCTGGCGATGGTGGGCGAGCTGAAGATCGATGGCAACGCCCTGGCCCTCAGCTACGAGCAGGGGCTCCTGGTGCGGGCCGCCACCCGGGGGGATGGGGAGCGAGGTGAGGACATCACCGCCAACGTGCGCACCATTGGAGCCGTGCCCCTGCGGCTGCAGCTCAACAACCAGCCGCAGTGGGTGGAGGTGCGGGGGGAAGCCCTGATCCCCGATGCCACCTTTGCCAGCATCAATGCCGAGCGGGCCGCCCGGGGCGAGGCCCTGTTCGCCAACCCCCGCAACGCCTGCGCCGGCACCCTGCGCCAACTCGACCCCAAGGTGGTGGCAGCGAGGCGCCTGGATTTCTTCGCCTACACCTTGCACCTGCCGCCCGATTGGCAGCCCGGCCCAGGCGATCCGCCGCGGCCCAGCGGCCAGTGGGAAGCGCTGCAGTGGCTCAAGGCCGCTGGCTTCAAGGTGAACCCCAATGCCGAACTGCTGCCTGATCTGGCCGCGGTGGAAGCGTTCTTCACCGCCTGGGATCAGAAACGCAGGCAGCTTCCCTACGCCACCGATGGGGTGGTGGTGAAACTCAACGACCTGCGCCTGCAGGACGCCGCCGGCTTCACCCAGAAAGCGCCTCGCTGGGCCATTGCCCTCAAATACCCCGCCGAGGAAGCCCCCAGCCAATTGCTGCGCCTCAGCTGCCAGGTGGGGCGCACGGGGGTGGTCACGCCCGTGGCCGAATTTGCGCCGATCCCCCTGGCCGGCACCACGGTGAGCCGGGCCACCTTGCACAACGCTGACCGACTGGCCGAACTCGACCTGTGCTCTGGCGACACCATCGTGGTGCGCAAGGCCGGCGAGATCATCCCGGAAGTGGTGCGGGTGTTGCCAGAACTTCGGCCGGCGGGAGCGCAGCGGCTGATGCTGCCCAGCACCTGCCCGGAATGTGGCTCAGAACTGGTGCGCGAAGCCGGGGAAGCCGCCACCCGCTGCGTGAACAGCAGCTGCCCGGCGATCCTGCGGGGGGCTCTGCGTCACTGGGTGAGCAAGGGGGCCCTGGATGTGGATGGGCTGGGCAGCAAATTGATCGAACAACTGGTGGATCGGGGTCTGGTGCGCTCCATTGCCGATCTTTACCGGCTGGATGGGGCGCTCTTGGCCAGCCTGGAGCGCATGGGCGACACCTCCGCCAGCAAATTGGTGGCAGCCCTCGCCGCGTCCACGCGACAGCCCTGGCACCGTCAGCTCTACGGCCTCGGCATCCACCATGTGGGTGAGGTCAATGCCAAGGCCCTGGCCAAGGCCTTTGCCAGCGCGACGGATCTCGCCGCCGCGGCCGCGGGCAACCCGGAACGGATCACCGCGGTGTTTGGCATCGGTGGCGAGATCGCCCAATCACTGCAGCAATGGTTCGGCACACCAGCCAACCAGGCCCTGCTCAGCGAACTGGAGGGGCTAGGGCTAACCCTGGCTGCCGGCGATGCAGAAAGGGCCGAAGGACTCTCAGCCGGCAATGGCGATGGCCGGCTGGCTGGCAAAACCCTCGTGCTCACCGGCAGCCTGCCGAGCCTGAGCCGCCGGGAGGCCCAGGCCCTGATCGAGGCGGCCGGGGGCAAGGTGAGCGGCTCTGTGAGCAAGAAAACCAGCTACGTGGTGGCCGGGGATGAGGCGGGCAGCAAACTCACCAAGGCCCAGGAGCTGGGGGTGGCGGTGCTGGATGAGGAAGGGCTCAAACAGCTCCTGCACGACCAGGAGGCAGCCTGATCGCTCAGCGCCGGCCTGCGCGGTTCACCGGCCCACCCGCATTGGGGCCCACCCCAGGACCAGCCGCAGGACGCACCCCCACGCCGGGGGCGCCATAACCCACGCCAGGCGTGGGATTCACCACCGGACCGCCGGGGCCGGCGACGGGTGTGGCGCCAGGCCTGACCACGGTGCAGCCGGCCGGAATCCCTGGACCGGTGCACACCACAGCCGCCTTGGCGGCCCCAAAGCCGGCAGCGCCTAGGCAAGCCAGGCCCAACGCAGCGGGCAGCAACAGTTGGCGCATCGAAACAACAGGGGAGAACCCCAGTGGCGCAAGAACAGCTTCAGCATGCACCCTGGAGAGGTTGTCGCGCCATGGCCCTCGTCTGCAGGCGCCACCAGCCCCGCGATTTGTTTGCCCCCAACCACCGTGGCGCCTGACCAACCCCAGCCTTCCTTCGCCAAAACCCATCCATCCAGCTGGGTCAACCGCTGGATCAAAACCACCTGCGGGCGTGCCAAGTACGCCGACCTGGCCCAGCGCCCTGGAGTGCTGGCCCGGCTGCGGCTTGCCTGGTTTGTGCTGATCGCCGCCCTGCGCGACTGGCCCCTGCCACCCCCCCCGGATCAGCCCTAGCCCGATGGACGCAAGCCCTCCTCTGCTGCGCCGCTCCCTGGGGCCCCTTGCCATCACGGCGCAGGCCATTGGCACCATCGGTCTCAC
>JBEDHM010000158.1:0-7610 GCA_041174105.1 Cyanobacteriota bacterium
GGGCCAGCGCGGGCGTCATCATCAACACCAGGGCGGCGCTCAGCAGCACAAAGCCGTTGTTCGCACTTTGCAGGGCCTGACCGGCCGGCGTGAGGGCCGCAGCGAAGCCAGGCGCAAACGACATCAGGGGCACGGCGGCACCGCAGAGGGGATCACGCTGCACGCCCACCAACCAGCTATCCAGTAGCTATTGCTACAAAAGGCTGTTTTTCTGTTCGATTCGATACCAACGCCAGGGCGGGGCCGCCGGGCAAGAAAAAAGCGCCCCCGAGGGGGCGCTTTGGCTGGGATCTGACTGAAGGATCGGGATCCGACTGAACTCTCGAAAGAGATCAATAGTCGAAGTCGCCGCCGCCCATGCCGCCACCGGCGGGAGCAGCTTCCTTCTTCTCGGGCAGGTCAGCCACGATGCACTCGGTGGTGAGCACCATGCCGGCGATCGAAGCGGCGTTCTGCAGACCAGAACGGGTCACCTTGGCGGGGTCCACGATGCCGGCGGCCAGCATGTCGACGTACTCGCCGGTGGCGGCGTTGTAGCCCTCGTTGAAGGGCTTGTTCTTCACGTTCTCGGCCACCACAGCGCCATTGACACCGGCGTTCTGAGCGATGCGCATCAGAGGAGCGGTGAGGGCAGAAGCCACGATGTGGGCGCCGATCAGCTCTTCGCCGGAGAGGTTGGCCTTGGCCCAATCCTCGAGGGCAGGGGCCAGGTGGGCCAGGGTGGTGCCGCCACCGGGCACGATGCCTTCTTCAACGGCCGCCTTGGTGGCGTTGATGGCATCTTCCAGGCGCAGTTTTTTGTCCTTCATTTCGGTCTCGGTGGCAGCGCCCACCTTGACCACGGCCACACCGCCGCTCAGTTTGGCCAGACGCTCCTGCAGCTTCTCCTTGTCGTAGGAGGAGTCGGTTTCGTCCATCTGCTTGCGGATCTGCTCGCAGCGGGCCTTCACCGCCACTTCGTTGCCTTCGGCCACGATGGTGGTGGTGTCCTTGTTGATGGTGATGCGGCGGGCAGTGCCCAGCATCTCCAGCTTGGTGTTGTCGAGCTTGAGACCGGCGTCTTCGGTGATCAGCTGACCGTTGGTCAGAACGGCGATGTCCTCGAGCATGGCCTTGCGGCGATCGCCGAAGCCAGGAGCCTTCACGGCCGCCACGTTGAGCACACCGCGCAGACGGTTCACCACCAGGGTGGCGAGGGCTTCTTTCTCGATGTCCTCAGCAATGATCAGCAGAGGCTTGCCGGTGCGGGCGATCTGCTCAAGCACGGGCACCAGATCCTGCACCAAACCGATCTTCTTGTCGGTGAGAAGGATGTAGGGCTCTTCGAGCACCGCTTCCATCCGCTCGGTGTCGGTGGCGAAGTAGGGCGAGATGTAGCCCTTGTCGAAGCGCATGCCCTCGGTGACCTCCAGTTCGGTGGTCATCGATTTGCCTTCTTCGAGGGAGATCACACCCTCTTTGCCCACCTTGTCCATGGCGTCGGCAATCATGCGACCCACTTCTTCGTCGTTGCCGGCGGAAATGGTGCCCACCTGGGCGATGGCATTGCTGTCGCTGATCGGCTTGGCGTGCTCCTCGATCTTCTTGACCAGGAACTCGGAGGCCTTGTCGATGCCGCGCTTGAGGGTGATGGCGTTAGCGCCGGCAGCCACGTTGCGCAGGCCAGCCTTCACCATGGCGTGGGCCAGCACGGTGGCGGTGGTGGTGCCGTCACCGGCGGCGTCGTTGGTTTTGGAAGCGGCCTGACGGATCAGGGCCACACCGGTGTTTTCGATGTGGTCTTCCAGTTCGATCTCCTTGGCGATGGTCACGCCGTCGTTAACGATCTGGGGAGCACCGAATTTCTTCTCCAGCACCACGTTGCGGCCCTTGGGACCCAGGGTCACCGCAACGGATTCGGCCAGGATGTCGATACCTTTTTCGAGGGCCCGGCGGGCTTGCTCGTTGTAAATGATGCGCTTAGCCATGGAAGGCGATCTGCTTGTAAGGGGTTGGGCGCTCGCGGAAGGGATCGCGCGAGAGGTTCAAAATCTGGGGCTGGGCGGTTGAGCCGAGGGCTCAGTTGACAACAGCCAGGATGTCTTTTTCAGACAGCAGCACGTATTCATCGGTGCCGAGCTTGATGTCGGTGCCGGCGTACTTGCTGTAGAGCACCTTGTCGCCCACGCTCACTTCAGGAGCCTGGCGGGTGCCGTCGTCGTTGCGCTTACCAGGACCGATTTGCACCACCTCGCCCACCTGGGGCTTTTCCTTGGCGGTGTCGGGCAGAAGGATGCCTCCGGCGGTCTTTTCTTCCGATTCGGACACCTTGATGAAAATGCGATCTCCGAGGGGCTTAACCGTGGAGACGCTGAGAGAAACAGCAGCCATGGATGGATTGCGAAAGCAACGGCATGGCGTCTGAGACGCCACAGGGAGACGGTTTCAGGGCCAGTCACTGGAGAGCTGGCACTCGAAGCCGTTGAGTGCCAACCCTATGGGAGTTCGCCAGGGGGTGAGAAGGGGCGGTTCAGTGCGGTTGACCGAACCCCAGAACCCGAGCAAGCGCGGTGATAAGGTCATGCCGCTTCAAGCGGGTAGGTCCCGCTGTGCGCTCCCTGCGTCTTCCCTTTTTATGGCTGCTGCTACCGCCACCGGCACCAAAGGCATCGTCCGGCAGGTCATTGGCCCGGTGCTCGACGTTGAATTTCCGGCCGGCAAGCTGCCCAAGATTTACAACGCGCTTCGGATTGAAGCGAAAAACTCCGCCGGCCAGAACGTTGCCCTGACCGCCGAGGTCCAACAGCTCCTCGGTGACCACCGGGTGCGCGCTGTGGCCATGAGCACCACCGATGGCCTGGTGCGGGGCATGGAAGCCCTCGACACCGGCGCTCCCATCTCCGTGCCCGTGGGTGAAGCCACCCTCGGCCGCATCTTCAACGTGCTCGGCGAGCCCGTGGACGAACAGGGTCCGGTCAAAACCACCCAGACCGCTTCGATCCACCGCGCCGCCCCCAGCCTCACCGAGCTGGAAACCAAGCCCAAGGTGTTCGAAACCGGCATCAAGGTGATCGACCTGCTGGCTCCCTACCGCCAAGGCGGCAAGGTGGGCCTGTTCGGTGGCGCCGGCGTGGGCAAAACCGTGTTGATCCAGGAGCTGATCAACAACATCGCCAAGGAGCACGGCGGTGTGTCCGTGTTCGCCGGCGTGGGTGAACGCACCCGTGAGGGCAACGACCTCTACGAAGAATTCAAGGAGTCTGGGGTGATCAACCCCGACGACCTCAGCAAGTCGAAGGTGGCCCTTTGCTACGGCCAGATGAACGAGCCCCCCGGCGCCCGGATGCGCGTGGGTCTGTCGGCGCTCACCATGGCCGAGCACTTCCGCGATGCCAACAAGCAGGACGTGCTGCTGTTCGTCGACAACATCTTCCGCTTCGTGCAAGCGGGTTCTGAAGTGTCCGCTCTGCTCGGCCGCATGCCATCGGCCGTGGGCTACCAGCCCACCCTCGGCACCGACGTGGGCATGCTCCAAGAGCGGATCACCTCCACCCTGGAAGGCTCGATCACCTCGATCCAGGCCGTGTATGTGCCCGCGGATGACCTGACCGACCCCGCACCGGCCACCACCTTTGCCCACCTCGATGCCACCACCGTGCTCAGCCGCGGTCTGGCTTCGAAGGGCATCTACCCCGCCGTGGATCCCCTCGATTCCACCAGCACCATGCTGCAGCCGGCTGTGGTGGGTGATGAGCACTACCGCACCGCCCGCGCCGTGCAATCCACCCTGCAGCGCTACAAAGAGCTCCAGGACATCATCGCCATTCTTGGCCTCGACGAACTGTCGGAAGACGACCGTCGCACCGTGGACCGGGCTCGCAAGATCGAGAAATTCCTCTCCCAGCCCTTCTTCGTGGCTGAAATCTTCACCGGCCAGAAAGGTGAATACGTGAAGCTCGAAGACACCATCAAGGGCTTCAACATGATCCTGGCCGGCGAACTCGATGACCTGCCGGAAGCGTCCTTCTATCTGGTGGGCAACATCGACCAGGTGAAGGCCAAAGCCGCCAAGATCCTGTCGGAAGCCAAGGGCTGATCTGAGGACCCCACCCCATGAGTCTCACCCTGCGCGTTCTGGCGCCTGATCAGAGCGTTTTCGATGGCAGCGCCGAAGAGGTGATTCTGCCCAGCACCACCGGCCAGGTGGGCATCCTGCCCGGCCACGTCACCATGCTGGCGGCCCTCGACACCGGCGTCATGCGCCTGCGTGATGGCAACGGTTGGTCCACCATCGCTTTGATGGGTGGCTTTGCCGAAGTGGAAGCCGACGAGGTGACCGTGCTGGTGAATGCGGCCGAACTCGGCAGCTCCATCAATGCGGCCAGCGCCGAAACCGAATTCGAAGCCGCCAAACAGGCCGCTTCGAGTTTTGAAGGCCAGGCCACCAGCCCCGAAAAACTGAAGGCCGAGCAAGCCCTTGCCCGCGCCCGCGCCCGCTTCCAGGCCACCAAAGCGAACTGAGGCCAAAGGTTTTTCCTAGCCTCAGCCATCGCAAGGTCAAACGGAACTGTCAAACGGAACAGTCAAACGCATCCATCAAACCCAACTGAGGGGTTCTGATTCATGTCCCAGTCCCTTATCAGGGGCTGGGATTTTTATTTTGGGAAGTGACAGCAAGTATTGAGCCCCATAAAAAAACGCCCCTGGTGGGGCGTTTTCGTTGACCTTGCACTGCAGAAGCAGGCAATCCACCAATCAGGCGGTACCGCAGAAGGTGACGTCGGGAAACTTGAGCTTGGCTTCATCCAGGCTCTTGCCTTTGCCTTCTTCCTGCCAATAGTTGATCACTTCGGTGGCCTTGTTGAGGATCTCAACGCGCTCGTTGTCGGTGATCCAGCTTTTGCCTTCCAGCTCGGTCTTGAGGGTTTCCCAGGCATCTTCCCGGGGCCAGAAGAAGTAGGAGGTGAGGGGGCTGGGGCCGCCACCCACGATCTGGTCCACAGCCAGGGCCACGTTGTCGGGCAGCCAGAGGATCTTCACCAGGAAGCGGCCCTCATCGGCCTTGGGGGTGTAGCCCGAAGGCACGCCGTCTTCGTCGATGGTGGCGGTGGCCAGGGCAGCACTGCCACCACGCATCACTGGACGCCCTTGGGTGGTGGTGTCATCTGCTGCGGCAACCGCTTCAACGGCAGCGCCGGGGGCGTCGCTCACGGCAGCGCCCAAGGCGCTCTCAGTGGCTGTCATGGGGTCGGCGCTCAAAGCTATCAATCAAACAACTAACCTACCAGCCGCTCCGGCGCCACCGGCTCCTGTTTCAGCCATGACGCTGCGCCTGTTCCTCGATTCCGCCGACCCCACCGCCTGGGCCCAATGGCTGCCCACGGGGTTGTTCCATGGCGTCACCACCAACCCCACCCTGCTCAAAAAGGCCTGCCAGCCCTGCAACCTGGGGCAACTGGAGGCCCTCAGCCACCAGGCGATCAGCCTGGGGGCCCAGGAGGTGCACCTCCAAACCTGGGGCGGCACTGAGGCGCAATGGCTCAGTCGGGGCCGCGATCTGGCGGCGATCGCCCCCCAGAAGGTGGTGGTGAAAGTTCCGGTCACCGCCAGCGGAGCCGCCGCCGCCAAGGGGCTGATCAATGCCGGCATTCCCGTCACGTTCACCGCCTGCTACGAGCCAGCCCAGGTGCTGATCGCCGCGGCCCTCGGCGCCCACTACATCGCCCCCTACCTCGGCCGCATCAGCGATCTCGGCCGCGATGGCCACGCGGAGCTCACGACCATGCAGCGCGCCCTCGAGGGGCTGGGCTCCAGCGTGCGCCTTCTGGTGGCCAGCCTGCGCCAGGCCAGCGACCTGTCGCGCCTGGCCGCTGAAGGCCTCAACACCTTCACCATCAGTCCCGCCATCGCCTCGGCCCTGTTCGCCAGTGAGGCCACCGCCGCCGCCGCCATCCAGTTCGAGCAGGATGCCTGCGCCTGAAGGTCTTGCGCTGATGCCCCCCCGCGCCGTTCTGCTGTTCGACATCGACGGGGTGATCCGCGATGTGGGGGGCAGCTACCGGCGCGCGATCGTGGAAACCGTGCACCATTTCAGCGGGGCACGGCCCGAGCCGGGTGCTATCGACAGCCTCAAAAGCGAGGGCTGCTGGAACAACGACTGGGAGGCTTCGCTGGAGCTGTTGCGCCGCAGCGGCCATCGGCCCCTCCCGGCCTTCGAGCAGCTGGTGGAGGTGTTTGGCAGTTTCTATTTCGGCGGTGATCCCGAGGGCGATCCCAATTTGTGGCAGGGCTTCATCGGCAGCGAACCCCTGCTGGTGGGGCCCTCGTTTTTTGAAGCCCTCAGCCAGGCAGACGTGGCCTGGGGCTTTGTGAGCGGCGCCGAACCCCCCTCCTGCCGTTACGTGCTCGAAAGCCGCCTGGGTTTGAGGCAGCCTCCCCTGATTGCCATGGGCCAGGCCCCCGATAAACCCAACCCCACCGGTCTGTTGCAGCTGGCTGCCACCCTGGCGGGCGGATCCCTCGGCGCCCACGCCGCCCCGGTGGCCTATCTGGGCGACACCGTGGCCGACGTGCTCACCGTGCAGCGCGCCAAGGAGCAATGCCCGATGCAGCGCTTTGTGAGCCTGGCGGTGGCACCACCGCACCTGCAGGCCCCCGCCCTCAGGTCCGAGCGGGAGCACTACGAGGCGAAACTGCGGGACGCGGGGGCCGATGGGGTCCTGGCCAGCACGCAGGACCTCGACCCCCAAACCCTGCTCAAGCTGCTCAGCGCTGCCTAGTCAGCGCTCCATCGCGGCCACCGATTTGAGCGCCGCCGCCGTGAGGTTCTCGTGGCCCCGCTCCGTGACGGCCACATCGTCTTCGATGCGGATGCCAATGCCCTTCCAGCGCGCGTCAATGGCGGGCTGGCCCTCCGGCACCGGCAGCCGATCGCTCACGTAGAGCCCAGGCTCCACGGTGAGCACCATGCCGGGTTCCAGCTCCACATGGTGTTCACCCAGGCGGTAGGCGCCCACATCGTGCACATCCAGCCCCAACCAATGGCCGGTGCGGTGCATGTAGAGGTGCCGGTAGGCCCCCTGCTCGATCAGGCCATCCACCTCACCCACCAGCAGGCCCAGCTCCACCAACCCCTGCACCAGCACCCGCAGGGCGGTGTCATGCACCCCCTCAGCGGTCTGCCCAGGGGCGACCGCCGCCACAGCCGCCTCCTGGGCCGCCAACACCAGCTCGTAGAGGGCCCGTTGTTCTGCGCTGAAGCGACCGCCCACTGGGAAGGTGCGGGTGATGTCGCCGTTGTAGTAGTCGGCCAGGGAGCACCCCGCATCGATCAACACCAGGTCGCCATCGCGTAACTCGGTGTTGTTGGCGGTGTAGTGCAGCACGCAGGCGTTATCGCCGCCGGCCACGATCGAGCCGTAGGCAGGCCCCCTGGCCCCCTGCTCGAGAAAGTGCTGCTCGATCACGGCCTGCACCTGGCGCTCATTCAGGCCCGGCCGCACCACCTGGCGGGCCAGTTCGTGGGCTTCAGCCGAGATGCGGGCCGCCTCGCGCATCCGTTCCAGCTCTTCGGGGCCCTTGCGCAGCCGCAGCTGATGCAGCAGCGGGCACGGGGCCACCAGCCCCAGGGC
>JBEDHM010000159.1:0-2980 GCA_041174105.1 Cyanobacteriota bacterium
GCCTGGGAGTGGTGGTACCAATGGCAGATCAGCGATGCCATCTCCGTAACGCCGGCGCTCATTTACTTCAACAACCCAGGCGGGAGCCAAGGCGGCGGTGATCAACTTGGAGCGCTGATCAAAACCAGTTTCCGCTTTTGATGGCCAGCTAGAGGAGGGTCAAAACAGGCCTCAGGGCGCAGCAGGTCTGCGGCGGGACCTGGCGGCAGCGCCAACCAGCCCTAAACCCCCATTAGCCCTGGTGCGCGGGATCGATGTGTCTGGCGGTAGCGGGAGAACTGGTGGAGATCAACGACCACCCCGATCCGCTCTGGCGCATGGGCGACGTGAGTTTTGGTGGCGTGCTGCGCCAGGTGAGCCTGGCCTGCGTGCCCGAGGCGCGCATCGGTGATCAGCTGATGGTGCATGTGGGCCTGGCATTGGCCATCCTCGATCCAGAGGGCGGTCCATGAACACCGCCGAAACCCGCCAAGAAGCCTGCATGGATGGCAACGAAGCCGTGGCCCGGGTGGCCTATCGGCTCAGCGAGGTGATGGCGATCTATCCGATCACCCCGGCATCGCCCATGGGGGAATGGGCTGACTCCTGGGCCAGCCAGGGGAGGCCAAACCTCTGGGGCAGCGTGCCGGAAGTGGTGGAGATGCAAAGCGAAGCCGGGGCCGCTGGCGTGCTGCACGGGGCCCTGCAGGTGGGAGCCCTCACCACCACCTTCACCTCCTCCCAGGGGTTGTTGTTGATGCTGCCCAACCTCTACAAAATCGCCGGGGAGCTCACCGCCGCGGTGATCCATGTGGCGTCAAGAGCCTTGGCCACCTCGGCCCTGTCGATCTTTGGCGACCACAGCGACGTGATGGCAACCCGGGGCACCGGCTGGGCCCTGCTCTACTCGGCGTCGGTGCAGGAAACGGGCGACTTTGCCGCCATCGCCACCGCCGCCACCCTGGCGGCCCGGGTGCCGGTGCTGCATGGCTTCGATGGGTTTCGCACCTCCCATGAAATCCAGCGGGTGAGCCTGGTCAGCGACGACACCCTGCAGGCGCTGGTGCCCTGGGAGTTGGTCCAGGCACACCGCAACCGGGGACTCAACCCCGATCACCCCGTGGTGCGCGGCACCAGCCAAAACCCCGATGTCTGCTTTCAGGCCCGCGAGGCGGTGAACCGCTTTGAGGACGCCACCCCTGGCCACATCCAGGCCGCCATGGATCGCTTTGCCGCCCTGACCGGCCGCTCCTATCAGCTGTTCGAGTACCACGGCCATCCCCAGGCCGATCGGGTTGTGGTGCTGATGGGTTCCGGCTGCGAAACGGCCTGTGAAACGGTGGATCGGCTGCAGGAAAGCGGGCAAGCCGTGGGGGTGCTGAAGGTGCGGCTGTTTCGTCCGCTGGCGATGGATCGCCTGGTGGCAGCCCTACCCGCCCAGGTGCGCGCAGTGGCGGTGCTCGATCGCTGCAAGGAACCGGGATGCGGTGGGGAACCCCTCTACCTGGATGTGGTGGCCGCCATCACCGAACACTGGCAAGGCCCCAAGCCCCTGGTGGTGGGCGGCCGCTTTGGCCTGGCCTCGAAGGAATTCACCCCCGCGATGGTGAGGGCCGTGTTCGCCAATCTGGCGGCATCGGCTCCCCAAAACCATTTCACCGTTGGCATCAATGACGACCTCACCCATCGTTCCTTAAGCGTTGCAACCGAACCGGACCCAGAACCAGCCCATAGCTTTGGCGCGATCGTCTATGGGCTGGGCTCCGATGGCACGGTCAGTGCCAACAAAAACAGCATCAAAATCATCGGCGAGGCCACTGAGCTGTTTGCCCAGGGCTACGTCGTCTACGACTCCAAGAAAGCGGGTTCGGTCACCGAGTCGCACCTGCGCTTCTCCCCCCAGCCGATCCAGTCCACCTACCTGATCCAACAGGCCCAGCTGATCGCCTGTCACCACTGGGAGTTTCTCGAGCAATTCGATCTGCTCGATCGGGCATCGCCCGGGGCGACCCTGTTGCTCAACAGTCCCTGGCCCCTCGAGCAGTGCTGGGAGCAAATCCCGCCGCGACTCCAGCAACAGATCGAAGCCAAGGGGCTGCGGGTGTTTGCCATCCAGGCCGGCGCCATTGCCAACGCCCATGGCCTGGGCCGCAGGAGCAACACCCTCCTGCAGGCGTGCTTTTTCTCCCTCACCAACGTGATGCCCCTGGCCCTGGCCATCGACGCGATCGGAGAAGCCATCCAGCGCAGCTACGGCACCAAGGGCACCCAAAGCCTGGAGCACCATCGCCGAGCGCTGGAAGCGGCCGTTGCCGCCCTGGGCGAGATCAGAGCAAAAATCCCATCGGATTTGGCACTGCCCAGATCCAACCCCGCGCAAGGCAATCTGCCCGAAGGCGCGATTCCCGGCCCCACCAGACAGGATCCGGCCAGCCTGCCTGCGGAGCTGCGCGAACTGGTGCTGCCCCAGCTTCTCCGCCGCGGCGACCAACTCCCCGTCAGCGCCCTGCCCGCCGATGGCAGCTTCAGCAGCGGCACCAGCCAGTGGGAAAAACGCAACATCGCCGACGCCATTCCGATCTGGAACCCACTGGCCTGTGTGCAGTGCAGCCAATGCGTGCTGGTGTGTCCCCACGCGGCCATTCGCGCCAAGGTGGCGGAGCCTGCAGCCCTCAGCTCAGCTCCGGCGGGCTTCCTCTCGGCCCCCGCGCGCGATCCGGCCTGGAGAGGTCTGCAATTCACCCTCCAGGTGGCACCGGAAGACTGCACCGGCTGCGGCCTCTGCGTGGAGATTTGCCCATCCAGTGGCACCAAAGCCAAGGAGCCGGAGCACCAGGCCTTGACCATGGCGCCCCAGCGCCCCCTGCGCGACCAGGGCCGGGCCCACTGGAGCTTTTTTCTGACCCTTGCCGACGCCGATCGCCGCAGCCTCAACCCGGCCCATATCCGCCAGCAACAGCTGCAAAGGACCCTGTTCGAATTTTCCGGCGCAGGCTCCGGA
>JBEDHM010000160.1:0-4106 GCA_041174105.1 Cyanobacteriota bacterium
GGCCATGCGCCTACGGCTCCCTGCGCTCACGGTGGTGGCCCAAGCCAGCGCCAGCGCGCACCGCCGAGCCACCCAGGAAATCCTGCAATGCGTGCCCTACGACCTGCGCCACGCCTGGGCCATTCGCCTGGCGTCCGATCCGGCCTATGCCCACATCTCAGCGGAGACAGCGGCCGAAATGATGGGCCATAGCCGTGATGTGCACAAGGAGATCTATCTCTTCTGGATCACCAAGGATGAGATTCAGCGGGGCATCAAAGCCCGCACGCAGCCGATCGCGGCGTGAGCACCCGGCACACCCTCAGATGCGATCGAGGGCCAAATCACAGCGCTGACAATTCCAGAGGAACACGCCGCGCATCGCCGTGGGGTTCTTCTTGATGTAGTGCCGCTTTTCCACCAGAACACCTTCCTGGCGCAGCCGATCCAGGGTGGCGCGGCTGATGCTGAGGTGACGCAAGATGGCCTTGGTGTCGACCCACAGAGACGGGCTTGAAAGCGAGGCTTCGCAGCCTGAATAGAGACCCAAACGATCCGTCTCCCGCGGTAAACGACAACGACCTCGTGCTCGACTCCGCAAGACGCCTCCAGGCATATACAAAGGCTACTGGCGCCAACCTTGAGCGATCTTGGGAGTGAGGCACGGGGTGCATCACCTGATGCATGGGGTGCCTCACTGGAGACCTGTGGGGTCCCATGGGTGGGTGCAGATTGACCTCAGGGTGAGGCCGTATCGATCTCACCAGTGAGGCCAGATTGATCTCACCCCCTAGGCCAGATCGCCCCAAGGGGCTGGGGCAGATTGACCCACCATCTATATGGTTCAAAAAGTCTTAGAAAATAAAACCAAAACAACAACACACACCCATCCGAGCAATCCAGGGGTCAGGGGAGGAAGGAGCAAGCAGCAGCCAGGCAGGCAGAAGCTCCAACCAACGCCAGTAGCCTCCAGTACAAGCAAAGCCTTGATGATCTGCCCTCCTCCCCAGCGCTTCTTTTGCGTACACACCGAAGCGATTGAGCAGACCCATCGAGCCCTGCAACAGCTTGAGCAGCAACGCAGAGGCTCCAAGAGACCCAGCCGAGCCCTACGGGTGGCTCAGCTCTACGGCCACCTGCAACTCAGAGCCAGAGATGGCGATGCCGTGCAACTGGGCCTGAAGCATCTGGCCGAAAGCTGGCACCTGCAACCCCGCGAACTTCGCGCCGACCTCAACGACCTCCAGAGCCTGGGCTGGTTGAGCTTCACCACCGGGATGCACGGCACCACGGTTCAGCTCGCCGCGCCGCAGGAGAGCGAGCCACTGCAATTCGAACCGCCGGCCTTGGGAACAACCGAGGAGAGCGTGGAACCCTTCAACGAGAGCAGCGCAGGTGCGCCGGAGGCTTCCTTGATCGAGCAGTTCTGCCGCATCTACAACCAAGAGCGTCCGATCACCTGGCCTGCTCTCAACGCCCCCAATGGAACCTTGCGCCGTGCGCTGCAGAGCGCCATCGCCTTTGCCGGAACCCCAGACAGGTTCTGGCGGGTGTTGCAACTGGCCCTGCAAACCATGCCCGAGTTCTGGCGCACCACCTATCCCCAGGGGCGCACGGGCGCTCAATGCGCTGCCGCGCTCCTGAAGAGCAACCAGTTCGAGGCCGACCTCGGCCCCGAGTTCTGGCATGTGTTCCGCTGGGGTGAGGCAGCCCTGCAAGCCTGAGCCATGACGCTGATCACCACGGTGGGCATTGATGTGGGCGGTGAACGCAAGGGCTTCCATGCGGTGGCCCTCACCGGCGGCACCACCACCGACCAGATGGTTACTTCCGACGTGGCAGCGCTTCGCGACTGGTGTCTGAACAACCACCACGCCCTAGTGATCGCCATCGATGCACCCTGCCGCTGGAGCCACGACGGACGCATGCGGGCCTGCGAGCGCGAGCTGATGCAGCAAGGGATGCACTGCTTCGCCTCACCCAGCCGTGAACGGGCCGTGCAACACCCGAGCAACTACTACGGCTGGATGTTGCGCGGGGAGGCGCTCTATCAGGCCCTGGAGCCCAGCCATCCGCTCTGCACAGCCCATCCGATCCCCGGTGAGCGCTGCTGCCTGGAGACCTTCCCCCATGCCATCACCTGGCACCTGCGGGGCGGCAATGCCCAGGCACGGCAGAAGCGCACGCAACGCCGGGACTTGCTCAAGCACGCAGGCATCGACCTCGCCCCCCTGACACGCATCGACCTGGTGGACGCGGCCCTCTGCGCCCTCACCGCCCACCTCGCCGCCAGTGGGGCTCCATGCACCATCTATGGAGAGGCGACGGAAGGAGTCATCGTGGTTCCAGCGGCTTTTTCCCCACCTCGCCTCAACACGAACAACCGAGACCAACGGACGACGTAGCTACGATGTGATTACAGATCGAAAGGCGGGGCTGGCATGCGCACGCGATTGATCAAAATCGGCAATTCCAGGGGGTTGCGCCTGGCCAAGCCATTGCTGGAGCAGGTTGGACTCAGCGACGAGGTGGATGTTGAAGCAGCGCCTGGCGTTTTGACGATCAGACCCGTGGCTTCGCCACGCGCTGGGTGGGCCGAGGCAGCAGCCTCTTCCCCATCCGAGGGCCTGCTCGACGAACCGAGCAACAGCCGCTTTGACGAGGAGGAATGGCAGTGGTGATCACTGCAGCCGTCAAGCGCGGCGATGTTGTTCTGGTCGCACTCAACCCCACACGCGGTCAAGAAATCCAAAAGACCAGGCCGTGTGTGGTGGTTTCACCGGATGAACTCAATGCCCACATGGGCACTTTCATCGTGGCCCCGCTCACCACGGGCTCAAGGGCCTATCCCTTCCGAATTCCTTGCCGCTTCGGAGGGAAACAGGGCCATGTCGTTCCCGATCAGCTACGAACCGTGGATCGTGAGCGGCTGGTGAAGCACCTGGGCTCTCTGTCGGAGGAGACCTTGCTCGAAGTCCTGACGGTGTTGCAGCAGATGTTTGCGGTGTAGCCACCGCTGCCAGTTCACGCTGACTGAGGGCATGACCAGCCTGGTGAGCCGGTCAACGTCCACCTACTCCGTGGACGAATCGCTGCTGAGCACGATTGCTGCCGAAATCCAGGCCCCGGATTTAGTGAGAGGCAGGTGGGGTTGTTGTCGGCGCCGTTGGATCGGGCCAATGTGCGGCAGCGGGAGCAGGGGCGTGGCCGCGTGAGCTACCTCGAGGGCTGGCAGGTGATTGCAGAAGCGAACCGCATCTTTGGCTTTGACGGCTGGGAGCGCTGCAGGCTGATCAGCCGCTGCGTGGCCGAACACGAACGTCCGATTGGGCGTGACCGCAAAAAAGGATGGGGTCTCACCTACACCGCACGCGTCCGCATCACCGTGACCGGTGGCAACCGCAACCTGATCCGCGAGGGCTCCGGCGCAGGCCATGGCATTGATGCCGACAAGGCCCTGGCCCCTGCTCGCCTCGAGGCCTTTTCCAAAGGCTTCCGCGCTGCCTTCCAGGTGCCCGATGCCCAGCCCTCACTGGCGGGACTGATCACCACCATCCGACACCAGCGTTGGATCGAGAGCTTCCTGGGCGACGCACCTGCGGCCTGACCCGCCCAACGGGAGAAGCAGAAAGGCCGGCCACCGCCGGCCTGGCCCTCAGCGGACCTGATGAGCTTTGAACTCCAGCTCCTGATCGGCCTCAATCGCCCGATCAATGGCCTCCACCCTGGCGAGAAACACCGCCATCGCAGGCAGCAACTCCTCCTCGAGCATGGCGATCTCTTCTTCCCCATAGGGGTGATCGATCCAGGGCCTGGGAATCAGAAGCCCTTTGGCGGTGTGGGTGGCGAGCAGCCACTCCACCGCTCGATAGCAGGACTCCACCAACCCAACCGGATCTTCCGGACCGAAACCAACGGCATGGGTAGCCATACAGAACTGACGCCTTCCGGCGCAGCGACGGGACGCCTCAAGGACCGCCCCGCCAGTCAAGGGGCGAGTCCATCAGCTGATGCGCGGTGAGCACCGGCACCGCCGGGGCGATCGCGCCACACCAACCAGTCCGCTCGCCTCGCGTCAGCCCTTGACCAGGGGCGATCCTGGAGGTGCCCGGCGCGGCGCTTCTGGT
>JBEDHM010000161.1:0-6673 GCA_041174105.1 Cyanobacteriota bacterium
TCGTTTGCCTTCCCGTTTGTGCGGGTACGCATCAATCTGCTGGAGTCCCTGCGCGGGCCAGCCATGGTGCTGCGCCTGATTCCCCAATCCAACGCCAGCCTCGAGGAGCTGGCCCTGCCCCAGGTGCTCAAGGAGTTGTGCCGCCAGGCCAAGGGCCTGGTGTTGGTCACAGGGCCCACAGGATCGGGCAAAAGCACCACCCTCGCTGCGATGGTGGACCACATCAACCGCACCATGGCCCGCCACATCCTCACGATTGAGGATCCGGTGGAGTTTGTGCACGAAAGCCACCAATCCCTGGTGCGTCACCGCCAGGTTGGGCAGCACACCAGGGAGTTCGAAACGGCGCTGAGGGCTGCCCTGCGGGAGGATCCCGATGTGATCCTGATTGGGGAAATCCGCGACCAGGACACCCTGACAACGGCCCTGGAGGCGTCCCAAACCGGTCACCTGGTGCTTGGCACCCTGCACACCAACTCGGCCGTCAAAACTGTGGAACGGGTGCTGGGGATGGTGCCTCCGGCAGCCCAGGCGAGCCTGCGGGTGGCCCTCTCGGAATCCCTGCTCGCGGTGATCACCCAGGGATTACTGCGCACGACCGCCGGCAAGCGCACCGCCTTTCACGACATCCTGATCAACAACGAAGCCTGCAAGGACTACATCCAACGCGGCGAGCTGGAGGCGATCGAAACGATCATGGAGCGCAGCCGGTTCGAAGGCATGCAAACCGCCAATCAGGCGCTACTGGCCTTGGTGGAAGCGGGCGACGTTGCCGCGGAGGATGCCATCGAGCAAAGCCTGAAGCCCAACGAACTGGCCCAGGCCCTCAGGGGGCGTCAGTAAGCAACCCAGATCAGTGGGAAGCCAGGCGCACCATCAACAGCACCGCCAGGCCAACCGACAACCCCAACATCGCCAGGCGCCCATTCCAGATTTCGGCCTGGGGGGTGAAGCCCCGCCTCCAAGCATTCAGCTCACTGGAAGGCACCATGTCCTCACCCACGGTGAGGGGCTGGTCGGGCTGGTCACGCGATGGATCAACAGGGTGATCAAGCGGGGTCATCGCGTTCAACCGATGCCGTACCCCTCCACCCTAAAGCGATTAAAAGCAGGATTGGGGCTCATACAGGCGGCTGGCCTGCTCCAGCGCTAGGCGCGGTGCCACCGCCAATTCAAAGCAGCTGCGAGCGCCTGCGGCCAAGCGCTGGGCCGCCGCCACCCCAATCATGGCGGCGTTGTCGGTGCAATAGGCGAGGGGGGCCACCCTCCAGCTCAGGCCTTGGCTGCGGGCTCGCTCCTCCAGCAGCCGGCGCAGCCGGCGATTGGCGGCCACCCCACCCACCAGCACCAGCGTCTTGAGGCCCTGATCGGCAGCACAGCGGCAACTGCGCTCCACCAACACCTCGGCCACCACCTGCTCAAAGCTGGCCGCCAGATCGGCCACCGGCAACGGGCCACCGCCCTCGGCCTTCTGGCTGGCCTCGAGGGCCCGCACCTGGCGCAGCATGGCCGTTTTCAGGCCACTGAAGCTGAAGTCGTAGGGATAAAAGCCCCCCTCCGGCCGGGAGACCCGCCCCTTGGGCAGCACAAACCGCCCGGGATCGCCGCCTTCTGCAGCCGCCTCAATCGCCGGTCCCCCCGGATAGCCGAGGCCCAGCAATCTGGCCACCTTGTCGAAAGCCTCCCCAGCCGCGTCGTCGTGGCTGCGGCCCAAGCGTTGGTAGGCCCCGGGTCCATCCACCCGCAGCAACTCGGTGTGGCCGCCACTCACCAACAGCACCAAATACGGCCCCTCGGGCAAGGGGTCTCCCAGATGGATGGAGCAAAGATGCCCCTCCAGATGGTGAATGCCCAGAAAGGGCTTGCCATGGAGACGGGCCATGGTGCGCCCTGTCACGGAGGCCACCAACAGGGCCCCCACGAGTCCCGGGGCCGCCGTGGCGGCGATCGCATCGACGTCGGCCACAGCGAGACCACTCTCCCGGCAGACCTGGGCGATCAGCGATGGCAGCGCTTCGACATGGCGGCGCGACGCAATCTCAGGCACCACCCCACCCCAGCGGGCATGCTCTTCCACCTGGGAGGCCACGGCGCTCGCCAGCACGGTTTGATCCCTCACGATCGCTGCCGCCGACTCGTCACAACTTGTTTCGAGGGCGAGAACGGTGGGCATTCCTTTGAAGCAGCGCTCCTACTGTCCGCAGGTGACATCTTGCCCCGCGGCCTTGCGTCCGATGCGCCGTCTTTTCCCCCGTCTGTTCGCAGCTCTCCTGTCTGTCTTCCTGCTCGTGGGCTTCGCCCCCGTAGCCAAAGCGGATGTGGCGGGCCTCACCCCCTGCGCTGAAAGCGCCCGCTTCCAGCAGCGCGCAGCTGGAGCCAAAACCGAGCAGGCCAAAGCCCGCTTCGCGATGTATAGCCAGGCCGTGTGTGGCGCCGATGGCCTGCCCCACCTGATCGTGGACGGCCGCTGGAGCCATGCCGGCGACTTCATGATTCCCGGCATTGCCTTCCTCTACATCGCCGGTTGCATCGGCTGGGCTGGCCGTAACTACCTGATGGCCATCCGCAACGACAAGGAGGCCACCACCAAGGAAATCCAGATCGACGTGGCCCTGGCCCTCAAGAGCACCCTGGAAGCGGCCACTTGGCCCCTGGCTGCCTTGAAACAACTCAAATCCGGCGAGCTGCTGGAAGATGACAGCAAAGTGACTGTTTCTCCCCGCTGAGTAGCCCCTGAACGTTGTTCTCAGGGTCTGCTGCTGTCAGCTGATCTCTGAACCAACCTTCATCCCTGCCCAACCTCCACCGCCCCGTACTTCAGAGCTCAAGCCATGAAGAAGTTCCTCACCACCGCCCCGGTGTTTGCCGCCATCTGGTTTTCGATCACCGCCGGCATCCTGATCGAATTCAACCGCTTCTATCCCGACCTGCTGTTCCACCCCCTCTAAACCGGGGAACCCCATTCCAGGACTAGGGTCTGGTCAAGCGATCGACCCAAGCGATCAATCCAAGCGATCAATCCAATAGAGCGGCTCTTCGGAGCCGCTTTTTTGTTGGCAGCACAACGTTGGGGATCAACGCCAGGCGCTCAGGGCCTAGGCCGCAACACCCATCAACTCTTCCAGCTGGGCGAGGGCATCGGCCAACTCCCCGTTCACCACCGTGGCATCAAATTCAGCCTCCGCCTGCAGCTCGATGCGACCCCGCTCGAGCCGCTTGAGAATGGCGGCCTCGCTATCGGTACCTCGGCCCCGGATGCGCCGCTCCAGCTCTTCAAAGCTGGGAGGTTTGAGAAACACCTGAAACGCCGCCGGGAACGTTTGCCGCACCTGGCGCGCACCCTCCAGCTCAATCTCCAGCAGCACGGGCCGTCCTTGCGCCAACTGTTCCTCAACCGGCTGACGGGGCGTGCCATAGAGATTGCCGGCAAATTCAGCCCATTCCAGAAAGCCTCCCGAGGCCACCTGCGCTTGAAAGTGCTCTCGGCTTAAAAAGAAGTAGTGCTCCCCGTCCACCTCGCCAGGCCGGGGCTGACGGGTGGTGGCCGAGATCGACAGCCAGATCTGGGGATGCTTGCCCAGCAACTGGGCCACCAAGGTGCCCTTGCCCACACCGCTGGGTCCGGTGATCACGGTGAGTCGGCCGGGAACGGCATCAAGGGGGCCAGGTACGGCAGCGGCCATGGCGGGCACCAGCTAAGGGCTGCAGAGTAGAAGCCAGTGATCCAAACCCTCTCCAGCCACGCGCAACCCATGGACGGCGTGCCCCTCCCGGCCCGTTTGCAACCGATGGATGTGACCAGCCTCAAGGCCGTGCTGGCGGAGTGGCGAACCTGCCTGTTGCCGAGTCGGTTCGAAAAAGCCCAACAGGCCAGTCCCCACAGCATCCAGATCGCCCTGCGCAGCCTGGAGGCCTGCCACTGGCTGGAGCTGAGCTGGCAAGCCGAGGCAGCGCGGGTCCACACCATTGCGCCACCGCCGCGCCTTGGGGAGGGGAGCACCCTGGCCCAGCAGCTGCAGCACAGCCTGCGGGGACTGGCCCTGATCTGCCTGGAGCAATCGGGCTGGGAGCGGGTGGTGAGGCTTGGCTTTGCGCGCCGTCCCGATGGGGCGATCAGCCGTTGGCTGGTGGTGGAGTTGATGGGTCGCCACAGCAACCTGCTGCTGCTCGATGGTGAGGATCAGGTGATCGCCCTGGCGCGCCAGGTGAAACCGCAGCAATCGCGGCTCAGGCCCATTGGCACCGGCGATGCCTACAGCCCCCCACCAGCGCTGGCGGGGGAGCCCCCCAGCCGCGGGGAATCGATCACGAGCTGGCAGCGGCGCCTCTGCTTGCTGCCCTTGCCCTTGGGCCGCGCCTTGGCCAGTGCCTACCAGGGCGTCAGTCCGGCTCTGGTGGGGCAGCTCCTGAGCCAGCCCTGGGCCGACCTGCCAGTGGATCAGCTGGCGGCGGATCAATGGCAGCTGCTTTGGCAGCGCTGGCAACACTGGCTCAGCCAGGTGGACACGAACCAGTGGAGCTGGCAGGCCGATCCCGCCGGGGGCGGTTATTGCTGCTGGCAGCCGGAGGGGCCAGCCGATCCGATCCCAGCGGAGCTGAGCCCCCCGCAGCCCCTGGCCATCAACCGGGCCATGGCCCGTTACTACGGCACCCATCTCGAGCGCCAGCTGCTCGCCCAACGCCGCCAACAACTGGCGCAACGGCTCAGCCACGCCACCGCCAAAGAAGCCAGGGACGGCCAAGACCTGCAGAGCCGCCTCGATGCCGTGCCCCAAAGCGAAGGCCTGCAGCACCAAGCCGATGGCTTGCTCAGCCAACAGGAACCCACGCGCGAGTGCATTGCGACGGCCCAAAAGCTCTACAAGCAGGCCCGCAAATTGCGGCGCTCAGTGGCGGCGATCACACCCCGGCTGGAACTCCATCAGCAACGGCTCGCGGCCCTGGAAGCGAGCCTCACCTACCTGGAGCAGGCCACCAGCCTGGCGGAGATCGAGGCCCTGGCCAGCGAACTCGACGAATGGCTGGGGCATGGGCGCGCCTCCCAGCCCGCCAACCGCCGGCAACGGCGCCAGGCAGCCAGCCACCCGATCCAGCCCCTGCAATTGCAAAGCAGCAGCGGGCTCGTGCTGCAGATAGGGCGCAACCATCGCCAAAACGAATGGATTGCCTTTCAACAGGCCAGGCGCGGTGATCTCTGGTTCCATGCCCAAGAACTGCCGGGCAGCCACGTGGTGCTCAAGGCCTCCGAGGGCCTAGCCAGCGACGCCGATCTGCAGGCGGCGGCGGATCTGGCAGCCCATTTCAGCCGCGGCAGGGGCAACGGACGGGTGCCGGTGGTGATGGTGCCGGTGGAGGCGCTGCAACGGATTCCCGGGGCAGCGGCCGGTACGGTGCGCCATCGCCAGGGGGAACAGTTCTGGGGGGAACCGGACAGGGCCCTTAGCCTGCTCAGAGCACAGCAGCCATGAGCACCAATCCCCTGCCCCCACCACCACCGATCCAGGTGAGGTCCAGCGTGGTGCCCCGCTCCGATTCGGCAGGCGGCCCCGAGGGCGACGATCGGGGTTTCCCCGCCGATGGCGATTTCCCCGCTGAGGTGGAAATGAGCCTGGTGGATCACCTCGAAGAGTTGCGCAGCCGGGTCCTGCGCAGCCTGCTGGCGGTGGTGGTGGCGGCGGCGGGATGCCTGGCCTTTGTCAAACCCCTGGTCAAGCTGCTCGAGATGCCCGCCCATGGGATCCGTTTTCTGCAGCTGGCCCCGGGAGAGTTTCTGTTTGTTTCGCTGAAAGTGGCGGGCTATGCCGGCCTCACCTTTGCCCTGCCCTATGTGCTCTACGAAGTGCTGGCCTTCGTCTTGCCAGGCCTGACCCGCAGCGAACGGCGGCTGGTGGCCCCTGCCGTGGCCGGATCGACCCTGCTGTTTGCCGCAGGGCTGGCCTTTGCCTGGTGGGCCCTGGTGCCGGCCGCCCTCACGTTTTTGGTGAACTACGGCGCCGATGTGGTGGAGCCGAGTTGGTCGATCGAGCGCTACCTCGACTTTGTGCTGCTGCTGATGGTGGCCACGGCCCTGGCCTTCCAATTACCGGTGCTGCAACTGCTCCTTGGGGCCCTTGGCCTGATCAACGCCCGCACCATGCTCGGGGCCTGGCGCTGGGTGGTGGTGGTGGCGGCCATCGCCGGTGCCGTGCTGACCCCCTCCACCGATCCGGTCACGATGCTGCTGCTCTCGGGAGCGATCACGGCACTGTTTTTACTGGGGGTGGCCCTGGTGGCCCTCACCGAGCGCCTCAAGCCCAGCCCCGCCTAGAGCAGAAATTCACTGGCTCGACCCGCTGGAATCACCAGGGCCATCTGCATGGCCCGCCCAAGCCTGGGCTTATCGGGGGTGGTGCTCAGCCATTGGCGGACCTGCTCGGCCACCCCCAGGCCATTGAGCAGCGTGACCAACTCCTCCAGCTTGGCCCGATAGGCCTCGGGGCTCAGGGGGAACGACTGCTGTTCCAGGTAGGCCCACATCACCTGGAGATAAACCCGATCGCGTCGTTGGACCACCTGCAGGTCGTAGCTGGCCTGCCAGCGCTGATGCAGCACGGTGAGCAGCTCCTCCGCCGAAAGCGGTTGCCCCGGCAGGGCCGGATCGCCTTCAAAGCGGGCGTTGGGACCGGCGGGGGGC
>JBEDHM010000162.1:0-8926 GCA_041174105.1 Cyanobacteriota bacterium
GGGGACCATCAGTGCCAACCATTCTGACGGGCAGCCGCCCCCCAGTCCCCTTCTAGCGTTCGGATTGGTCTCAACCCTTGCCCGATGACCAGCAGCCCGGCCCACGAGCAAGTCCAACCCAACGTCGCCGTGGCTGCGTCAGCGCCGGGGAGTCCAAGGCAGCGGCTGGTGGCCGTGGCCGCCGAAGGTCTGGCCAGTGGGGCCCCCTTGAACATGGGCGGCAAATTGCTGCAGGGATGGCTAGCGAGCAGTGGCGTGCCCCTGGAGCTGATCGGTGTGATCCCCCAGCTCGCGGGATTGCCCTATGCCTTCAAGTTTCTCTGGGCTCCGCTTCTGGATCGTTGGCCCATCGCCCGGCCCGATCGCCGCCGGGGGTGGATGCTTGTGCTTCAACTGAGTTTGGTGGTGGCGTTAGGGGTCCTAGCCCTGGTCGCCACCCAGGCACCCACGCCAGCCAGGCTTGGGCTAATCACCCTGCTGGCTCTGGTGTTGGCCACCGCAAGTGCCACCCAGGACATCGTGATCGACGCCTATCGCACAGACCTGCTGCCGGAGGAGGAGCGCGGCCAGGGGGCAGCTACCCACAACTTCTCCTATCGCACCGGAATGTTGCTGGTGAGCTCGGGCGGCTTCCTCCTGGCTGGCCGCTTCGGCTGGCCGGCCGCCTTTACAGGCTGTGCCGCGCTGATGCTGCTGGTGGTGCCTTTCACCCTTAGGGCTCCAACCCTGTTGCCGGTGCAGCATCCCGTCAACAGCCTGCGCCAGGCGGTGGTCGGTCCAGCGCGGGAATTCCTGCGCCGCACTGGTGTCAACCAGGCCCCATGGGTGTTGTTGCTCGTGCTGCTCTATCGCTGGCCCGATGGCCTGCTCGCTGCGCTCTCGATTGTCTTTTTGAAGCAGGCGGGCTTCAGCGACGCCCAGATCGGCCTGCTGGACGGGGGCTGGGCGATCGCCGCCACCATGATCGGCACCGTGATCGGTGGCGTGCTCTTCGCCCGGCTGGGCATGAACCGCTGCCTGTGGCTCTTCGCCCTGGTGGGGGCGGCAGGCAACCTGGGCTACGCAGCGCTCGCCCGCTTTGGGGGGGGGCTGCCAGGCCTGATGGCAGCGGTGAGCCTCGAGAACATTTCCAGTGGCATGGTCGGCGCCGGATTCGTGGCCCTGCTCATGAGCCTCTGCAACCCGCGTTTTTCCGCCACCCAGTACGCCCTGCTCTCAGGGATCTACGCCTTCAGCCGTACCTTGCTGGCCCTGCCCTCAGGCTGGTTGGCAGCCCAGGTGGGCTGGAGTGAATACTTTTTAGCCACAGCCCTGGCGGCTGTGCCCGCCTTCCTCCTCATGGCCAAGCTGGTGCCCTGGAACGGCGACGGCTGCCTCGGGGCCTTTGATCCCAGCCGCGACGCCACCTGAGGCGAGCCGACGTCGCAGCTGGCCGCAGGCCGCATCGGCATCCAAACCACGGCTGGCCCGCACACTCACCGCCACATGGCGGCGCTCCAAACCAGCCTTAAACGCGGCCACCGCTTCCGGGCTGGGGCGCTGGAACTCCTCCTCCTCAATGGGGTTGTAGGGGATGAGATTCACATGGCTCTGGAAGCCCCGCAGCAACTGGGCGAGCGCCTCGGCGTGGCGGGGCTGGTCGTTGAGGCCGCCCAGAAGGATGTATTCAAAACTCACCCGACGGCCCGTGAGCGCCACATAGTGGCGACAGTCTTCAAGCAGGGCCTCCAGCGGGTAGGCGTGGGCCGTGGGGATCAACTGCTCGCGCAGGGTTTGATCCGGGGCATGCAAGCTCACCGCCAGGGTGAACTGGGCCCGCCCCAACCGCTCCAGGGCCTGCTCCGCCAGGGTGGGCAAGGTTTTGGGCACCCCCACCGTGCTCACGGTGATCTGGCGCTGGGCCATGCCCAGATCCCCGCACAAACAATCAATCGCCGCCAACACGGCCTCACTGTTGAGCAGGGGTTCCCCCATCCCCATGAACACCACGTGGCTGGGACGCTCCCCCATCACCTCCCGCACGCTGAGCACCTGATCCACGATCTCGTGCACGGCCAGGGAGCGCTGCAGGCCGCCCTTGCCCGTGGCACAGAAGCGGCAGGCCATCGGGCAACCCACCTGGCTGCTCACACACACCGTGAGCCGATCGCCAGCAGGAATTCCCACCGTTTCCAAGGTGAGTCCATCGGCCGTTTCCAGCAGCAACTTGGTGGTGCCATCGCGGGCCACACTGCGATGCAGCTCCTTGGAGCGGCCAATCCAATCGCTCGCTCCGACAGGCGGCGACTGTTGCAACTGCTCGCGCCAGGCCTTCGGCAACACCGAGATCGCATCCAAGCTGCGGGCGCCTTTGGCATAGAGCCAATCGTGCAGTTGACGACCGCGAAAGGGGGCCTGGCCCTGGGCCTGGGCCCACTGCTCCAAAGCCGAACGTCCCATCCCCAAGAGGGGACGGGACGCTTGGGGTGAACTCACCAAATCAGCCGGAGCCGTCTCCAAAGCAGCAGACGATCCCGCCAACCCAGAGGAATCGCTCACCAAATCAGCAGGCCGTGGCCCAGCTTCCATTCCACGGCCACCAGCGCCATAAACCCCAGCATCGCCATGCGGCCATTGAGGGTTTCGGTGTGGCTGTGGAAGCCGTAGCGCGGCAACCGCCGCTGGGGCACCGGGGTGCCCAGGCTGGTGAGGATCGGCTTACTCATCGCTGAGCAGGCCCTCTTCCTGGAGACCCTCCAGGGCCGCCGGATCGGCAATCAGCTCCTCTTCGAGACCCTCCTCAACGGTGGGACGCGTAAAGGCGGCCAGGCCACTGGCACTGGCTTCGATGCCATGGCGGCTGCGGGTCGCCACCAGATCCTCATCGGAAGGGTCGTCGAGCACCGCCATCGAGGCCGATGGTGAGGGCATCTCCACGGTGTAATCCGGGCGGAGGTTCTGCATGCGGCGATAGCCCATGCCGTCCTCTTCGAGGATGTCGGGATGGGGACCAGCCTCGGCGCGGAGCTCCTCTTCGAAGCCGCTGAAGCCGGTACCAGCAGGGATCAGGCGACCAATGATCACGTTTTCCTTGAGACCGCGCAGCCAGTCGCTCTTGCCTTCAATCGCGGCTTCGGTAAGCACGCGGGTGGTCTCCTGGAAGGAGGCCGCCGAGATGAAGCTGTCGGTGTTGAGCGAGGCCTTGGTGATGCCGAGCAGCACCGGGGTGAACTCGGCGGGGGCACCACCGGTGATGGCCATGGCGGAGTTCACCTGCTCCACCTGACGCAGCTCAATCAACTCACCGGGCAGCAGCGTGGTGTCGCCCGCATCCTCGATGCGCACCTTGCTGGTCATCTGCCGCACGATCACTTCGATGTGCTTGTCGTCGATCGAAACGCCCTGCGACTTGTAGACGTTCTGCACCTCGGTCACCATCCGGAACTGCAGCTTGGAGATCGCCTCCTGGGCCGCTTCCATGGTGGGTTTGCGGCTGCGCAGATCCTCGAAGTAGCACTCGAGCAACTCGTGGGGGTTGATGGGACCGTCGGTGAGGGATTCACCGGCACTGACCTGCTGGCCATCGCTGACCATCACGTTGCGGCCCAACAGGATCGGGTATTCGGTCACGACATCGTCGTGCTCAATCACCGACACCGTTTGGGAGTCGTCGTCGTCACCCTGCTTGATTTGCACGGTGCCGCCCTTGCGGCAGAGGATCGTCGATTCCCGCGGACGACGGGCTTCGAGCAGTTCCTCAATCCGGGGCAGACCCTGCACGATGTCGCCGGTTTTCTGCCGTTCAAACACCAGCAGGGCCAGGCTGTCTCCCCGTTGCACCAGCTCGCCGTCACGCACGTGCAGCACCGAGTCGGGCGACACCATGTAGGGGCGGCCGAGCCGGATGGTGAGCTTGCTGCCGTTGATGGCTTCCACCTGGCCGCAGCAGGGGGCGTTCAAGCCGGCGGCGAGCAGGTCGCCATCGACGATGCGCTGGTCGACCGCCACCGCGGGCTTGGCTGAACCGAGGTCAATCACCCGGGTGTCGCCATCGCGCTCCACGATCAAGCGACGAATCGCCTCGCCTTCCACCAAGTCGGGCAGCTGCACCACACCGTCCTCTTTGCAGAGGATCTGGGTGGTGGCGACCACGTCGCCTTTCTTGACGGCGATGCCGTCTTCCACCTGCAGGTCGGTGTGGGTGGACCCGTGGCTGGCGTCGGAGAGGGTGTCGCGGCGCACCAGCAGCGTTTCAAGAATGGTGAGCTGGAGCCGTTCGATGGTCTTGGCCCGCTTGTCGGCCACGGCCTCCACGTCCACCGTCATCTGGGGGGTGGTGTCGAAGGTTTCCAGGATCAACTGGGTGCGCAGCAGCTCCACACCCTCCACCGATTTGATCAACTCGCCGTCTTTGAAGGCAAGCCGTTGGGTGGCCTTCAGGCCCAGCGAGGGGCCGCCGCTTTGCTTGACGCTGGAAAGCTCAGGCAGGTGGGCGGCATCGGGAATCGAATACTCCTCAACGGGACGCAGCAACAGCGCACCGCCTTCGGGTGTATCGACAGCTTCCACGAAGACCATGGCTTCGGCCTTGAGACCCTTGGCGATTTCTTCGCCGGGATTCACCATCTTGCCGTCGCTATAGCGGGCAATGGTTTTGCTATCGGAAACCAGGTGAAGTTTGCCGGAGCGAACAATGATTTCCCGCAGAATGTCGTTCTTCTGGGTCACCGTCACGATGCCGGCGGTCTGGCTGAAGATGTCTTTGACAACCTCAGTGCCAGCTTCGATCCACTGGCCATCTTCAATCATCAACAGGGAAATATCCTTGTTGATCTCATGGGTTTCCTGGGGAATCCAGAGCAGGGTGCCACCCTTGCTCACCTCATAGCCATTTTTGGCACTGCGGGCCTTCTTGATCGAGAGGCCAGGGGCAAACTTGACGGTGCCACCGGTCTGGGTGCGGAAGCGATCGTCGTTCAGTTCAGCAATGACTTCCCCATTGCCGATCTTGCTGCCAGGAATGCTGTTGAGGCGATAGCGAATGTTGTCCTTGCCCTCCAGGTGCCAGAGCTCACCGGAGTGGGTGGACTCGCCATGCAACTTGCAATCCTTCAGGGTGAGGCTCGCCGTCACGATCTGCACCTCGCGGGAATCCCCCGCCGATTCGCGCAGACGCACGGCACCGCCGTACTCGCTCACCAACCGGCTTTCCGCCAACACCTCGCCGGTGGTGACCTTCTTATTGCCCTGAACCACGGGCAAGGCATTGGGCGGCAGGTTGTAGACGTCGCCGCTGAACACCCACATCCGGCCCAAGCGCTGGGCTTTGAGGGTGATGTTGCCCTGGCGGTCGGTGACCTCCTTGGGCTGAATCACGTCCTCGTAGCGCACCTGGCCGGCCAGGTCGCAGATCACGTCCTTGGTGGCTTTCTCCACGCTCTTTTTCACCGCCACACCGGCGGCGATCTGGGCCAGGATCGTGTCGGCCGGAGCGCTGTCACCGTCGGCGACAAACAGGATCGAGCCGTTGGTGATATCGAGTTTTTGGGGCTTGCCCTTGCCGGAGGGCTTCAGGGTGAGGCTGAAATCGGTTTCAGCAATCTGGGCCTCCACACCGTGGGGGGTCCGGAACGGACGTACCCGGGCCTTCGGACCGAACTCCACCACGCCTTCCACCAGGGAGCGCACCACACCGGTTTCCGCGGTGGACACACCGCCGGTGTGGAAGGTGCGCATGGTGAGCTGGGTACCCGGCTCACCGATGGATTGGGCAGCCACGATGCCCACGGCCTCGCCCAGATCCACCAGTTGGTTGTGGGCCAGGGCCCAGCCGTAGCACTTGCGGCACACCGAGCGGGAGGCTTCACAGGTGAGCGGCGAGCGCACCTTCACGGTCTTCACGCCGGCGGCCTCAATGCTCCGGGAGAGGGGAGCATCGATCTCGCCATCGCGGTCCACCAGAATCTCGCCGTTGCCATCAACCACCGGTTCAGCCGCCAGGCGACCGATCAGCTTGCTGGCGAACTTGCCCTTTTCATCGGCATCGATGGGGATGCTGCGGGTGGTGCCGCAGTCGTCCTCGCGCACGATCACATCCTGGGCCACGTCCACCAGACGGCGGGTGAGGTAGCCGGAGTCGGCGGTCCGCAGGGCGGTATCCACCAGACCCTTCCGGGCGCCGTAGGAGGAGATGACGTACTCCGTCACCGTGAGGCCTTCGCGGAAGTTGGTGCGGATCGGAAGGTCGATGATTTCCCCTTGGGGGTTGGCCATCAGGCCCCGCATGCCCACCAGCTGACGCACCTGGGACATGTTGCCCCTGGCGCCTGAGTTGGCCATCATCCACACCGAGTTGAGTGGATCGTTCTCGTTGAAGTTGCGGCGCACGGCCGCCACGAGACGCTCGTTGGTTTCGGTCCAGGTGTCGATCACCTTGGTGTGGCGTTCCACCTCGGTGATTTCACCGAGGCGATAGCGCTCTTCGGTTTCGGTGATCTGCTCTTCGGCTTCCGCCAGCAGGGCGGCCTTGTCGCCAGGAATGCGCAGGTCGTCGACGGAAATCGACACGGCGGCCTGGGTGGCGTAGTGGAAGCCGAGGTCCTTGAGCTCATCGGCCATCGAGGCCGTCGCCGCGGTGCCGTGGTGCTTGTAGGCCCAAGCCACCAGGTTGCGCAGGGCTTTCTTATCGATCACCCGGTTGCGGAAGGGGGGGGCCTGCTTGCTCAGAGGCGCATTGCCCTGCTTGGCCTTGGCCTCAGCGGCTGCCTGCTCAGCAGCCTTTTTGGAGGTCTTCTTACTGGTTTTCTTAGCGGGGGTGGCGGTCATGGCTGCGCGGGTGAAAGACGAAAAAGAGAGAGACGGGTTCTGCCTAGACGTCTGGCCTGGGGGTCAGAGCGGAGAGATCTTCAGGACGCAGCCACGGCGTCAATGATCGTGTGGTTGATCACCACCCGACCCACCGTGGTGAGCAGGTAACGGCTGATCAGCCCACCTTCCTCATCAAAGCGGTCGCGGCGATAGAGCCACTGCTCAATGCGGGTGCCATCGCTGAGGGTTTCTTCCTTCTGGGGTTGCTTGTCTTCGTCGTCGTTTTCGACGGCACCGTTGAAGCGCACCCACACCCAGTCGTGCAGGGTGACGTGCTTCTCATCAAAGGCCGCAATCACATCGTCGAGGCCGGCAAAGGTCTTGGCGCGATCGCCGAATTCGGGCTTGATCGAACCGGGTTGCTCGGCCGTCAGGTAGTAGGCCCCAAGCACCATGTCCTGGGAGGGGGTGATGATCGGCTCACCGGTTGCAGGGGAAAGGATGTTGTTGCTGGCCAGCATCAACATCCGCGCCTCGGTCTGGGCTTCGATCGCCAGGGGCACGTGCACGGCCATCTGGTCACCGTCGAAGTCAGCGTTGAACGCTGGGCAGACCAATGGGTGCAGCTGGATGGCGCGGCCATCGACCAGCTTGGGTTCAAAGGCCTGAATCCCCAGACGGTGCAGGGTTGGGGCCCGGTTCAACAGGATGGGGTGACCTTCGATCACCTCCTGCAGCACCTGCATCACCTCATCGTCGGCGCGCTGGATCAGCTTTTTGGCGGCCTTGATGTTGTTGACGATGTTCTGGCGAATCAACCGGTGAATCACGAACGGCTGGAACAGCTCGATCGCCATCTCCTTGGGCAGACCGCACTGGTGCATCTTCAGCTTCGGACCCACCACGATCACGGAACGACCCGAGTAGTCGACCCGTTTGCCGAGCAGGTTCTGGCGGAAGCGCCCCTGCTTGCCTTCGATGATGTCGCTGAGCGACTTGAGGGCGCGGTTGTTGGCACCCACCACGGTGCGGCCCCGGCGGCCGTTGTCGATCAGGGCATCGACGGCCTCCTGCAACATCCGCTTTTCATTGCGGACGATGATTTCGGGAGCGAGGATCTCCTGCAACCGCGCCAGACGGTTGTTGCGGTTGATCACCCGGCGGTAGAGATCGTTGAGATCGCTGGTGGCAAAACGACCGCCATCGAGCTGCACCATCGGGCGCAGATCGGGAGGGATCACGGGAATCACATCCAGCACCATCCAATCGGGACGGGCACCGGTGGCGATGAAGTTGTCGATCACGCGCAGGCGCTTGATCAGCTTGGCGCGCTTCTGACCCTTGCTGGCGGCGATGTCTTCGCGCAGCTGCTCGGCGGTTTCGTTGAGCTCAATGTCCTCGAGCAGTTGCTTGAGGGCCTCGGCGCCAATGCCCACCACGGGCTCATTTTCGATCTCTGAATCTTCGGCGTAGATCTGGTCTTCAATCTCCAGCCACTCGTCTTCGGTGAGCAGCTGCTTGTAGGCGAGATCTTTGTGGTCGCCTGGATCCAGCACCACATAGCAGTTGAAGTAGACGATCTGCTCCACATCCCGCAGGGGCATGTCGAGCAGGATCGCCACGTAGCTGGGAATGCCCTTCAGGTACCAGACGTGGGACACCGGAGCCGCCAGCTTGATGAAGCCCATGCGGTGGCGCCGTACCCGGCTCTCGGTGACCTCCACCCCACAGCGCTCGCAGACGATGCCGCGGTGACGCACCCGTTTGTACTTCCCGCAATGGCACTCCCAATCCTTGGAGGGACCGAAGATTTTTTCGCAGAAAAGCCCGTCCATTTCGGGCTTCAGCGTGCGGTAGTTGATGGTTTCGGGCTTGGTGACCTCACCCACCACCTGACCGTTGGGCAGCGTGCGCTGACCCCACTGCATGATCCGCTCGGGGGAAGCGAGCGTGATCTTGACGTAGTCGAAGTGGTTTTCGGTGCGGAGGTTGCTGTTGGACATCGGGATGGGGGCGCGCGGAGATCGAGAGAGAAGGGCTATTCAGCGATCAGTCGTCGTCGTAGTCCGCGACGCCGAGGGATTCATAGGTGGGCCGGCTGGGGGTGCTGCGGCGGGGATTGACGTCCTGCATCAGATCC